>JAYUOR010000001.1:0-2292 GCA_043760765.1 Planctomycetota bacterium
GTCCGACAGGCCGTCGAACCAGCGCCGGAAGTTGGGCGAAAAACTGACCACGCCGGAACTGATCACGTGATCGAAGCGCGCCTCGTGAGGCGAAGGAAAAGGCGGCGCTTCGCCAAAGCCGGTGCGCACGGTCACTTGGGAAAGTCCCGCCGACTTTGCGTTCGCGCCCGCGCCTTGCGCGAGCTCGGGCGAAGGATCGAACATCGCCAGACTTGACCCCGGCGAAGTCAATGCCGCTTCGATGCCGCACCAGCCCGCCCCGCAACCAAAGTCAAGGATGCGCGCACCGGCGCGCACCGGCGCGAAGACTCCGACGTAGCGTCGCATCCAACGGTAGTGCGCCCAACCGCGCGAGCCGGGTTTCGGATTCCAGCCGCTCGCGTTCTTGTCGAACTTGAGCACGGTATTCGCAGGCGAAAGCACGAACTCGCGCCGGCGCGCGACGAGCAGGTGCCCGCGCTTCTGGATCGCAACCTCTTTCTGCTCGCGTCCGGAGAGTGTCTCGATGGTTGCGCGGCCGGGTTCGAGGCGCACGTGCGCGACGACGTGCAACCACGGCCACAGCGCGTTGCGCCAACGTGCGATCTCCTGATCGGAGCGCGCGTCCTTCAGGAAGATCATCGCGGTTCCGTCTTGGGCGAGCGACTTGTCGCCACGGCCCTTGTACGTGCGCACCGCGGTGAAGACATCGGGGCTGTAGCCCACCTGCGCAATCAGCACATCGCCCGGCCCGCGCTGAACGGCGGGGCGGTCCTGACCGGGATCGGCGGCATCGACCACACTTATCTTCTGGATGTCGAGGCTGAAGTGCGTCCAGAGCGCTGAGAGGTCGTCGCGGGAAGTGTTGTACAGCGGACTCAACGGGGGCTCCTGTGTAACCGCGCATGCTAGCATCCATCCGCCACGGATTCGGACCCTGCTCGTCGCGACCGCGCCCGAACCTGTGCCCGCCACCCTGGGCCCCAAGCGGCTCCGCCATGAACTCGAGCGATGCCACGATTCCCACGGCGACCTGGCGCCTCTTCCATCTGCGGCTCTTGCCGCTCGAACCCGAAGCTCTGCTCCAGGATCGGGCCGCCGCGGAGTTGGGGCTCGAGCCGGGACGAGTTCGCGGCCTGCGCATTGCGCGGAAAGCTCTCGACGCGCGCAGGCGCACGCGTTCGACGGGACTCGAATTTGTATGCAACGTCGACGTCGTGCTCGACATCCATACGCGCACGCGCGCCATGGCGCGATTGGAGAAGACGGGTCGATTGAAGCTGGCCCCAAAGGCCGCAAGCCTGATTCATCCACGGCCGCATCCAGCGCTGCGCACGGGCGCGTCGGGCAGTGGGGCGCGCGCGGTCGTCGTCGGAAGCGGTCCGGCCGGACTCTTTGCGGCCTGGGTGTTGGCCGTCAACGGCGTGCGTACGACCTTGATCGAGCGCGGGCCGATGCTGCGGGAGCGCGCGCGGGCGCTGGCGAAGTTTCACCAAAGTCGCGTGCCCGATCCCGAACGCAATCTGCTCTTCGGCGAAGGCGGCGCCGGCACGTATTCCGACGGCAAGATCTACACGCGCGTCGACGATCCGCTCGAAGTGCCGTTGCTCGAGGAATTGGTCAGCGCGGGCGCGCCGGCCTCGATCGTGTACGACAGTCTCGCGCACATTGGCACGGATCGCTTGCACCGCATCTTGCCAGAACTGCGCGAGCGGCTCGTTGCGCGCGGCGTGGAGTTCCTTTTCGACACGCGCCTTGAAGCCATCGTGTTCGCGGACAGCGCTCCGCGCCGCGTGCGCGCGATCTCCACGACGCGCGGCGAAATTGCCTGCGATCTGCTGTTCCTCGCCACCGGGCACAGCGCGCGCGACACGGCTCTGACGCTCGCGCGCGACGGCGTCGAATTCCAGGCCAAACCCTTCCAACTCGGCCTGCGCATCGAACATCCACAGGAACTGATCACACGCGGCCGCTACGGCAGCGGTCCCGACGCCGACGTGCTCGGCGCAGCGAGCTACAATCTCTTGTGCAAGGCCAACGCGCAGACACCCGCTGCTTTTTCCTTCTGCATGTGTCCTGGTGGTCGCATTGTCGCCAGCGTGAACGAGCCCGGACTCTTGTGTACCAACGGCATGTCGAATTCCAAGCACAGTTCGGCCTGGGCAACGTCTGCGTTGGTGGCGAGCTTCGGACCGCGTGAATTCGGTGTCGGTCCGTTCGCCGGCGTCGATTTTCAGCGCGGACTCGAGGCGCTGTTCTTTCGCGAGGGCGGCGGCGATTTCACGGCTCCGGCGCAGAGTGCGGCGGATTTCC
>JAYUOR010000002.1:0-5725 GCA_043760765.1 Planctomycetota bacterium
TACGTAGCTTGGCAGCGCGAGATGCTCAGCGGAGCGCGGCGCGAGCGCCTGCTCGAATTCTGGCGCGCGCGGCTGGCCGGCGCGCCGGCTTTGCTGAGCTTGCCCACCGACAAGCCGCGGCCGGCGATGCAGACCTTCAACGGCGCGAGCGAGGTGCTCACGATCCCGCCGCGCCTGTTCAAGAGTCTGGCAAACCTCGCGCGGCGCGAGGGCTTCACGCCGTTCCAGTTGTTGCTCGCGGCCTTCGAGCTCCTGCTTGCGCGCCACAGCGGGCAAACCGACATCGTGATCGCCACGGCGGCGGCCAACCGGCGCACGCACGAAGTCGAGGGTGTCCTGGGCATGCTGGTCAACCCGGTGCCGATCCGCGTCGACAGCTCGGGCGACATCACGCTGCGCCAGCTCGCACAGCGCGTGCGCAGGAGCGCGCTCGAGTCCTTCGAACACCAGGATCTGCCCTTCGAGCACATCGTGCACGCGCTCGAACCGCCGCGCGATTTCGCCTACAACCCGATCTTCCAGGTGCTGTTCAGTTTTCACGACTCGCCGGTACCCGACCTGGCCTTCGGTGCCGCACAGGGCCGGATGGTCTACCGCTACAACGGGTCCGCGAAGTTCGACATGAACCTGGTCGTGATCCCGCGCGGCGAACAGCGCGTGGGCCGCGCGCAATCCGACGAGGACGGCCACGCCATCGTCGAGTGGGAATACAACACCGACTTGTTCGAGCGCGAGCACATCGCGCGCATGTGCGAACACCTGCGGCTGTTGCTCGAAGGTCTCGAAGCCAACTTCGACGCGAAGTGCGCTTCGATCGCGATGCTGTCGCTCGACGAACAGCGAAAGTTCGCCGAATGGAACGCGACCGACGCCGACTTTCCGCGCGAACTTGGACTCGTCGACTTGTTCCGTGAACAGGCCGCGAAGACTCCCGACGCGCTCGCGGTCAGCTTCGGCGAGACACGTTTGTCCTACCGCGAACTCGAAGCCTGGGTCGAACTGGCCGCCGGGGAATTGTCCGGCCGCGGCGTGCGACGCGGTGATCTCGTCGGCCTTTTCGTCGAGCGCTCGCACTCGATGCTGATCGCGCTGCTCGCGATCTCGGCCTGCGGCGCCGCCTATCTGCCGCTCGATCCGGCGCTGCCCACAGAACGGCTCGAGTACATCGTGGGCGACGCGTTCGGGGACTCGGCGCGCCGCTTCGTGATCTCGCAGACCTCGCTGCAAGACCGACTGCCCGCCGATCTGGGCGCAGGCGCGATCGATCTTGCCTGGTTGCTCCCCGCGCTGCCTCGCGCGATCGAGCGCAGCGCACTCGAGCCCGCGCGCGGCGACGATGCGGCCTACGTGATCTACACCTCGGGCTCGACCGGACGGCCCAAGGGAGTCGAGGTCACGCAGTCCAATCTGGTCAACTTCCTGATCTCGATGCGCGAACGGCTGGGCATCGCGCGCGGGGACGTGCTGCTCGCAGTCACGACTCTGTCTTTCGATATCGCCGGTTTGGAGCTGTACTTGCCGCTGTGCACGGGGGCCAGCGTCGCGATCGCCACACGCGAGGAAGCGAGCGATGCGGCGACTTTGGCCGGCGTGCTGGCGCGCGCCAACGCGACGTTCCTGCAGGCCACCCCCGCGACCTGGCGCATGTTGATCGAGGCGGGCTGGAAGGGCGCTGACGCACTCGTGGCGCTGTGCGGGGGCGAGGCCTTGCCGCTCGATCTCGCGCGCGATATCGCCGGCCGAACGAGGCAGCTGTTCAACTTGTACGGCCCGACCGAAACGACGATCTGGTCCTCGATCGACCGCGTGGCGCGCGAAGCACGCGAAGTCACGATCGGTCGGCCGATCTGCAACACGCAGATGTACGTGCTGGGCCCGCAGCGCGAACTTCTGCCGCTTGGCGCGACCGGCGAGTTGTGGATCGGGGGCGCAGGTGTGGCTCGCGGCTACCTGCGGCGCCCTGAGCTCACGGCACAGCGCTTCCTCGAGGATCCAATCGCGCGCAGCGCCGGCGCGCGCATGTACACGACCGGCGACCTCGCGCGTCGCCGCGGCGACGGGCGCATCGAATACCTCGGCCGCAGCGACAACCAGGTCAAGCTGCGCGGCTTCCGCATCGAACTTGGCGAGATCGAAGCAGCGCTGCGCGGACATCCGGCGGTCTTGGACAGCGCGGTGGAACTGCGCGAATTCGGAGTCGGAGACCAACGCCTGGTGGCCTGGTACGTCGCGCAGGGCGGTGGCGCGATCGACGAAAGCGAGTTGCGCGAGTGCGTCGCGCGTCAATTGCCCGAATACATGCTGCCGGCGGCATTCGCGCGGCTGGACGCGCTGCCGCGCACGCACAACGGCAAACTCGACCGCAAGGCTCTGCCCAGTGTCGGCGCCGCAGCCAGTCAAGCGCAGTTCGTCGCGCCTTTTGGCGAACTCGAACTTGGCGTCGCGGAAATCTGGCGCGAGGTGCTGCAAGTCGAAAAGGTCGGCGCACGCGATCGATTCTTCGACCTTGGCGGCCACTCGCTGCTCGCCATGCGCGCGATCACACGTCTCGAGGCGCGCTTTCAGGTGCGCGTGCCGGCCCGCGATCTGATGCTGCAGAATCTTTCACAGCTCGCAAGCGTCATTTCAACGCGGCGCACGCAGGCTCGCGAGCTTGCCCCGGCGCAGGCCCCCAAGGTCGCGCCGACGAAGGGCGGCGGACTGCTCGGCGCCCTGCGCGGACTCTTGGGCAAGCCTCCGCCCGGAGCGTGAGCGGCGCCGCGAGCACTGCAGGGCGCGGGCCCCGAGAAAGCTCCCCCTTTTATTTCTCTCGGGTAAGAACTATTCTCGAGCCATGACCCGTGCGATCGCCGAGCGCCTGCGCAGCCAGGACATCCTGCCCTCCGCCCAGCGCGTGGCCGTCGCGAAGTTCGTGCTTTCGACTTGCACGCACCCTTCCGCCGAGGACGTCTTCAAGGCCATTCAGGACGAAGCGCCGACGATCTCGCTGGCGACGGTCTACAACACGCTGCACCTCTTCGCCCAAAAGGGGTTGCTGCGCGAACTCGCTATCGCCGAGGGCAAGGTGGTTTTCGACTGCTGCATGGAGCCCCACCACCACATCGTCGACGTCGAGAGCGGTGCGATCCACGATCTGGCCTGGTCGGCGGTGCGCGTCGAGCGTGCCGTGGAGGCCGGCCGCGCCCTGGGTTTCGAGATCGACGAGTACCAGGTCGTGCTGCGCGGCAAGCGTCGCGGCGCGCGACGCTCGGCCGGCAATGCCAAGGGCAAGTCCGCCTGAGACAAGGCACCGAGTCCATTGCTCGAAGCCTGATCCATGTTTAGAATAACTCTTGAGTACAACTTATTACTATTCTAAGAGCGACCGCCCCCCTAGTTTCAAACCCACCTGAGGACCAGCCATGTTGACCGTCGGAGACCAGTTCCCCCGTTTCGCTTTGCAAGCCGTGACCAGCCTTTCCAAGGGGCAGGAGTTCGAGTCCGTCAGCGACAAGAGCTACCCCGGCAAGTGGCTGGTGGTGTTCCTGTGGCCGATGGACTTCACCTTCGTCTGCCCGACCGAGATCGCCGAGTTCGGCAAGAAGAACGCTGCCTTCCGTGAGCGCGACACGCAACTGCTCGGCGCCAGCACCGATTCGCACTTCGTGCACCTAGCCTGGCGCAACAACCATCCCGACCTGAAGGCGCTGCCCTTCCCGATGCTGGCCGACACCAAACGCGAGCTTTCGCTGGCCCTGGGCGTGCTGCACAAGAGCGAAGGTGTGCCGCTGCGTGCCACGTTCGTGGTCGACCCGCAGGGCGTGATCCGCCACGTCAGCGTCAACGACCTTTCGGTCGGACGCAACGTCGAAGAAGTGCTGCGCATCCTCGACGCGCTGCAAACCGACGAGTTGTGCCCCTGCAACTGGAAGGCGGGCGAGCCGACGCTCACGGTCTGAACATGCAGAACACGGAACTGTTGCGGACCAGGCTGCCCGACGAATGCAAGGACGTGCGGCTCAACGTCAGCGCCGTGCTTGGCGGCGAGTCGAGCCTGACGCCCGCTCAACGCTGGGGTACGGCTGTGGCCTGCGCCATCGCCTCGCGAAACGCCGAGCTTCTGCGCGCCATCGAGCAGGATGCCCTCCTGCAAGTGGACTCGAAGGTGATCGAGGACGCGCGCGCGGCGGCGGCGCTGATGGCCATGAACAATGTCTATTACCGCTTCCGGCACATGGTCGGCGAGCCGGCCTACTCCGCCAAGCGGCCCGGGCTGCGCATGAACCGGCTGGGGCAACCGTCGACGAACAAGCTCGATTTCGAATTGTTCTCACTCGCGGTGAGCGCGATCAACGCCTGCGAGACCTGCGTGCAGGCGCACGAGAAGACGCTTCGGGCCGGCGGCATCAGCGAGGATCAGGTCCACGACGCCGTGCGCATTGCGGCGGTGGTGCAGTCGCTGGCGGTTTCGCTGGAGATCGCCGGAAGCATGAGCGCGAACTGATCGCGGGTGGCGCTTGACCGAGCGGACACTGGCGGTGCGCTGCCCGGCTGCGTACCGTCGGCGACTCGCATGGGCGGCGAACGCATCGATCCACTGTTTTTCGGCAGCCTTGAGCGCCGGCTTTTCGGCTGTCATCACGGCCCGATCGAAGCCGCGACCGCGAAGCTCGGGCTCGTGATCGCTGCCCCGCTGGGCCACGAGTATTCGCGTTCCCACCGCGCGCTGAGGCAACTCGCTTTCTTCGTCGCCTCCAACGGAATGCGCGCGCTGCGCTTCGACTTCGCTGGCACCGGCGACTCGCCGGGCGACGAGTGGCCCGCTTCCCTTGCGGCGTGGGTCGCGGATGTGGGCCTCGCCCGGCGCGAACTCTCCCTGCGCACACGCGTGCCCAAGGTCGCGCTGCTCGGCGTGCGGCTTTCGGCGGCGCTGGCGCTGGACCAAGCCGCCAGCGGCCCGGCCTGCGCGTCGCTCGTGCTGCTGAATCCGATCCTGGACGGCGCAGCCTATGCAGATTCCCTGGCGCAGCTCGAACAACGCTTCGAGGAGAGCCTGCCCGGCCCGCGCCTTGGCGGCAGTTCGATCAGTGCCGGCTTGGAATGCCTCGGATTCCTGTGGCCGCAAGCGCTCTTGGAAAGCCTGCGGCAATGGCGTCCGCCGCAGTTCGAGCGGCCGCCGGCGGCGCGAGTGTTGATCCTCGAATCGACGCTCTCCGAGCGCGCGCGAACGCTCGCGACCGAGCTTGAACGGGTTGGATCGCGCGTGCAGCACATGCTGTCGAGCGGATTGGAGCCTTGGAACGAGGACGTCGATCGCGGCCTGGTGCCGACGCTCGATCTGCAGCGCATCGTTGATTTCCTGCGCGAGGATTCTTGACGTGACCCGCGAGGAAATCCTGCGCGCCGGTCATGACCGCTCGCTGGTGGGCGTCGCGAGCCTGCCTGATCCGGGCGCTGCGCAACGTTGCGCCGTCGTGCTGCTCAACGCGGGCCTGGTGCACCGCGTCGGACCAGCGAGGTTGTGGGTCGCGCTCGCGCGCAGACTGTCGCTGCTCGGCCATCCTGCTCTGCGCGTCGATTTCTCGGGCATCGGCGACTCGCCCGGCGCCGATGACAGCGCGCGCTTCGAATCGCGCGCGCCGAGGGAAGCCCGCGCCGCCATGGATGCCCTGAGCGAGCTTGCCCAGGTGAATCGCTTCGCGCTGATCGGTCTGTGCTCGGGCGCGGAAATCGCCTTCAAGGCCGC
>JAYUOR010000003.1:0-2289 GCA_043760765.1 Planctomycetota bacterium
CCGTACCGGAGCGGGACTCCTGCTCAATGGCGGAGCCGATTCGGTCTTCATCCAAGACTCCGTCTTCACGCGCAACTCCAACGTGCTATTCGGTGGAGCAGGCTTGGGGGTCAAGTCGCAACCCACCACCTTGCTGCGCTGCGAGATCTCGCGAAACAGCACCGCCGAATCGACGGCCGCCGGTATCCGAGTGGAATCGGCTTCGGCCTTGCTCGAGCGTTGCACCATCGCGGAGAACTCGGTGGCCGGCACGACGGGCTCCGCAGCCGGCATCTATGGCCTCTCTGCAATCGTTACCGTCCACGACTCGATCTTGTGGGCCAATCGCGACCAGAACAGCTCGGGTCAGAGCGAGCAGCTCGCGGCGACCGGCGGCTCCCTTTCACTGAACTACTCCTGCGTGCAAGGATTGACCGGCTCGCTCGGCGGAGTCGGAAATCTGGCTGGCAACCCCACCTTCTGGGACTTTGCGAACCACGACTATCACTTGCGCCACACGTCGCCGTGCATCGATTCCGGGGACCCGGCCTCGTTGCCCGATCCCGACGGATCGATCGCGGACATGGGCGCATACTCGTTCGATCCCCTGTACTGCGGTCCGCCGATCGCGTACTGCGACAGCAAGCTGAATTCCGTGGGTTGCCTTCCGCAGATCAGCGCGGCCGGTGCGGCGTCCGCGAGCGCGAGCAGCGGATTCACGGTCCAGGCCACGTTCATCCGCAACAACAAGCCTGGGCTCTTGCTCTACAGCACGCAGGGCACTGCGTACAACTCGTTCCAGGGTGCGCATCTTTGCGTTGCCGCGCCGGTTCGGAGGACTCCTGGTGTGTCCTCGGGCGGAAGCGCCGCGCCGATCGACGATTGCAGCGGCGTGCTCGCCATCGACTTCAACGCCTTCGCAGCGGGATTCCTCGGTGGGACACCCACGCCGGCATTGAGGCAAGGCGGGACCATCGTGTACGCCCAGTGGTGGAGCCGCGATCCCGGCGACTTCTACGGCTCGAGCCTGAGCAACGCGCTCGAGTTCACGATTTGCCCCTGATCTGCAGCTCGTGCCGCTCGGCCGTTCGACGGAACTGGCCGGGTGGGCATGGGTGATTGCTCACCCAGGCCTCCCACAGATCCGGACTTGCGCAATTAACGCATCCGGCTCGTCAGATCAAGGTTTCGCTGTGCTTGGGTAGATGCTACGGACGACAGCGGCATGCGGTAGTGGGTTGCGAGATTCGAGCTGTTGGAAACGGTCCCAGGTCATCGCCGCCCTGTAACTGCGTCGGTCGAGCCACTTGCGCCATATCCGGCGCACGTGGTCGCGGAAGCAGTGCAGACGGTCGAAGTTGTTGGTCAAGCCAAAAGTAGGCGTAATGCCCACGCAACTTCGCTGACAGCGCACGGTGTTGGTCGGCAATGGAGTCGTGGCGATGAGCCCGACACCATTGCGCGACGCGCCGCAGCGCGCGGGACAGACGCGACGACGCAGTGAGCTGCATCACGATCCAGCCGCCCTTGCGAGATCCGGATCGACCCCAAAGGTGCGTGAAGCCCAAGAAGTCAAAGCTGACCTTCGGCTTCTCGTCATCCCACACATTCGGGCGTCGAAACTCGATCAGGCGCGTTTTGTCGGGATGCAGCGTCAGACCGTGCTCGCCGAATCGCTTCGGCAGCGCGGCCAGCACGCGGCGCGCGTCTCGTTTAGACTCGAAGAGCAAGACGAAGTCATCGGCGTAGCGGACCAGATGCACGTGCCCTTGCAGGCGCGGCGCGACCCGTTCGACGATCCATGTGTCGAGCACTTCGTGCAGATACACGTTTGCCAACAGCGGCGAAATCACGCCGCCCTGCGGTGTGCCCGCATCGGGATAGCTTGAGCCTCCCCGATTCGAGCACGCCCGCGTTCAACCACTTGCCGATCAGTCGTAGCAACACTCCATCGCGCACCCGCTGGCTCAGGATTCGTCGCAGATGGGCATGGTCCAGCGTGTCGAAGAAGCGTCGAATGTCTACTTCAAGCAGCCATCCGCCGTTCTTCGTCATCAGTGCTGACCGAAGATCGGCCAGCGCTGCGTGTGCCGAGCGCTTGGGCCGGAAGCCGTACGAGCAGGGCAAGAAGTCTTGCTCGTACACCGCCTCCAGCACCATCGACACCGCGCGCTGGAGGATTTTGTCCTCCAGCGTCGGGAGCCCGATCGGGCGCGTTTCTTTTCCGTCGCCCTTTTGGATGTGCACTCGACGCACCGGTGGTGCGCGGTACGTGCCGGACTTCGCCCGATCGAGCAGCGCGCGGAGATT
>JAYUOR010000004.1:0-2288 GCA_043760765.1 Planctomycetota bacterium
TGGACCTTGGGCTCGGCATTGGCGAGGAAAACGTAGCGCGAATCGCAGAAGGACTTCGGCAGCTTCGGATGGAAATGTTCGAGCACGTTGAGGTGCGTGAACAACGTCGTGCGAGTGTTCCAGTCGGCCGCGTAGCGCCCGCCCCAGTGAAAACTCTTGCCTGCGGCGCGTTCAACACCGGCGGTGTCGACGCCGCGCGCGCGCATGAGTTCAAGGTCGGACTCCTTGAAGTCCTCGCCGATGATTCCGCATAGCCGCAGCGGCCCGAAGGTCGAAGCGGCCATGGCGAAGTAGACCGCAGATCCGCCGAGAGCGCGCTCGCGGCGATCGAAGGGCGTTTCGACGGTGTCGTAGGCAAGGGTGCCGATCACGAGAAGGGACATGCGCGCTTCCGAAAGAGGTTCAGGCGAGGGAAAAGCCCAGGGAAGATAGCTTCGCGCCCCGGCGAAGTCGTGCACGGAGCGCGGGATCCGCTCAGCGGAAGTAGCTTCAGCTCGCCGTCTTGCTCAGGTCCTTCATCTCGGACAGGCGCGCGCTCCCCGGTGCGAACAGGAAAAGGCCTGCGACCAACGAAATCGCCATTTGCAGCAGGCGTGAACTGATGCTCGTGGCGAGTCCGATGGCCGCGGACGCGCCAAGCATCGCGAACAAGGAACTGTAGGCCGCCTCGCCGACGCCCCAGCCGCCCGGTGCGACGGGCAGGGCGCTGACGATCGTCGCGACAGGAGCGATCGCAAAATAACTGGTCCAGGAGAGCACGCTGTCGCCGAAGGCACGCCCGAGGACGAGGATGCCTCCGATCATGCTCAGGTGATTGAGGAACGAGAGCAGCACGCACAGAAGCAGTTGACCGGGCTGAGTCGCGTAGGTCGTAACTGCTTCGTCAACTTGCTGCAGGAGACGCGCCATCGGCAGTTTTGCAATCAGTCGGTCCAGGCCGATCAGCCGGCGCAATCCGCGGCTCAACATGGCCGAGGCCCCGAGCAGGCCCACGACGGCGGCCCCAACCACGGGCAGGCGGATCTCCGCGAAAGTGTCGCCCGAGAGCAACACGGCGATCGCGGCGAGCACCACCATGCACAAAAGCCCAAGCAGACGATCGAAGGCGATCGAGACAAGTGCCGCGGGCTTGTGTTCGGGATGCGCGCGCGTCGCGAGCAGCGCCTTTACCAGGTCGCCTCCGGTGAGTCCCGGCACGGCCAGATTGAAGAACAATCCAAGGCAGGTCAGCCTGAGGGATTCGTACCAGGCGACGCGCAGGCCAGCGCCTCTCAGGAGGCGCCACCAGCGCGTGACGATCAGCAATTGCCCGAGCGTGAACAACGCCAGCGCGATTCCAAGACCGCGCGGATCCATCTCGCGGAACACGCGCAGCATGCCGGGCCGCCAATCGAAGCCGGGATCGGCCTGCGGGTCCGCCGGAACCCGAGGCGGCGTGCGCACGAGCACGTATTGGCCGGCGATTCCGTGCTCCAGTTTAGTGAACGCTTCCGGCAGCGCGCCGCTGTTCGCGGCGGGGAAAAAGCCGACACTATCGCGCTTCCATTCTCCGTCGAACTCACCTTCGATTTTGTATTCGCGCTCGACGCTGCGATAGATCGCGATGTCGTGCCAGGGGATCATGCGCAAGACCCAGGCGAGCACCGCGATGGCGAAAAGCACCTGCAGCGGCGTCCGCCAGCGCGCGAAGAACGACCGATTCGCGGGCAGCGAATTCCCCGACGCGGCCGCCGGCTTCAAATTCAGGTCTGCCTGGTGCATGTGCGCGCGACGCAGGCTCAGGGCGCAACGGGCCCGGGGCGCTTGTGCCACCACGCATCCCAATCTTCTTCGCGCAGGCTCTCGAAGCCCGCGCCCGCGATCTTGCCGAGCGCCTGCATCGCCGCAACGCGCACACGTTCGTTGGGATGTTCCGTCGCGACGCGGTACACGAGGGCGACTTGTTCGTCGCGCGCGCCCGGCGTTGCGGGTTGCGCCGGCGGCAGTCCCTGCTCCCGGATCATGGCGAGGATCGCAAGCGGCACTTCCTCTTCGGACTCGGAGATCAGGCGCGGAAGCAGTTTTTGCAGGTAGACGCTGCCGTTGGCGCGCACGAGCGCCTCGGCCGCGGCGGCGCGGACGTGTGGACTCTTGTCGGTACTCCCACGTTCGAGTGCCAGCCGCAGCGTGCGACGCTCGAGATCGAGCACCAACTTCAGCAAGACCGTTCGATCCTTCGCATTCGCCGGCATGCGATCGAGCAGTGCGGCGCTGGCCGCGAGCGCGCGCAGACATCCATCGAGGTCGTA
>JAYUOR010000005.1:0-2288 GCA_043760765.1 Planctomycetota bacterium
CAGCCGCCCAGCGGTGTTCCAGGCGAGGAAGGCCTATCCGGGGGCCACTGAGCCGGGTCGAACGGAACCGGATCCCCCCGGCAAGAGTCATAAGGAGCAGCTTCGACCAGTGCAGCCCGTTGGCCCACTTGCCGGGGCGCCCTCGTCGTCTCCTGGTATCCTTATGTCTGTCCATGATCGCGGGCTGGCGAACTGCCAGCTCAGCCCGAACCCCGCGCTCGTCGCCCCACCTCTCAAAGGCCCAAGGAATTTCACCATGCATTTCCGCGTACCGCGCGCCCTGACCGCGCTGGCCCTGATCGCCGCAACCAGCATCGGCGTTGCGCAGATCATCCGACTCGACCTGCCGCAGATGGTCGCCCAGACCGACGACGCCGTGCTCGGCAAGATCACCGCGACCAAGGTCTTCCGCACGGACGGAGTCAAGGCCGGCCAGGTTCAGGAACTCTATTTCACGACGCTGACGATCGCGGGCCGCTCGCTATCGAACGACATGCCTCTGACCGTTGATGTGACCTTCCCTGGCGGGATGATTTCGCCGAAGGTGGGCGCCTACAACTCGGAAGCTCCGGCCGAGGCGGACACCAAGGTCGGCAACGAAGTCGTCGCCTTCTTCAAGCACGTCGACGATCTGGGCAACGGCCTTACGTGCAACGCGCTCTACACGAGCCACGGCGGCCTGTACCGCGTCTACACACAACGCGGCGAAGCGATCGTGCAGGGACGCGGCAACGGTTATGCGATCTCCTCGAACTGGAAACTGGACGCGCTCGACACCGAGATCACGCGCCTCAAGAGGAACTAGGAGCAGCACCATGAAAGCACTTCGAATCCTCATGCCGGCCACACTCGTTGCGTCCGCGGCGCTTTTCCTGGGCTCGTCGAACCTCGAGGCCTTCACGCTCGACGGAAACTTCCTGTCGCTCTTCGATCGCGACTTCCGCGTGTTCAACAACTACACGGACCCGACCGCGAACGACAACGCCGTCGTGAACACCAATTATCCCGGTGCGCTCGGCGCCGTGCAGGCCCTGTGGAAGTCCGCGGTCGAATGGAATTCACAGCCCTACGGCAACGGCCAGGGCGACCCGTCGCAGGTGACCATCGGATCGGGTGGCGCCAACTTCGACGCCTACTACGCCGGTCTTGCGACCAGCGCGGGCGTGATGGGGAACAACATCATTTCCGAACTCGCCGGCTCGAGTGGCGGCGTGCTCGCCTTCACGGAACTGCCGGGTACGCCGGGCGGCTGGCGCATCCTGTTCTACTCGACTTGGGAATGGCACGACGGCCCCGGCTTTATCACCGGCGGCGGCAATTCCTTCGACATGCAGGGCATCAACTGCCACGAGTACGGCCACGCGCTCGGCCTGGGCCACACGCCGGTGGCCGGCGCGACGATGGAAGCCGCCGTGGCCGCGTTGGATGTCTCGATCCGCTCGATCGAACCGGATGACATCGCCGGTGTGCAGTCGCTGTACGGCGTGAAGCTTGCCAACAAGCTCACCGTTACGAGCTTCACGGGCAGCGGCGCCCCGCTGCGGGTCACGGGCACCAACTTCCCGCTGACCAACAACGAAGTCTGGTTCACGTCCAAGCTTCCGACGGTCGCGGGGGCGGCGCTGCCGATCAAGGTCTCGGGCCTCGCCTCGACCGGCACGACGATCGACGTCAACGTCCCGGCCACGAGCGGAATCGGTGCGCTGATGGTTCGCAACGGCTCGTCGTCAGCAGGAGTGGCGCTCTCGAACGCGCTGCCCTACGACCCGGCGATCTGCCCGAAGCCTGTTTCGTACTGCACAGGCAAGCTGAACTCGGTCGGCTTCACGCCCGACATCACGTTCGTCGGCTCCAACAGCCTTGCGATCAGCGGCGGCACGATCACCATCGAGTGCAACAACGGTGTGCCGAACAAACCCGGCCTATTCCTCTTCAGCGACAACGGCCGCGCCACGATTCCATTCCAAGGCGGAACGCTGTGCATCGCACCTCCGATCGTGCGCAGCCCGCCGTTCCACTTCGACGTTTTCGGCTACGCCTCGTTGCCGATCACGTTCGGTGCCTTCGATGTGGGCATCTATCGCAACTTCCAGACCTGGTACCGCGACCCGCTGTCCCCGGACGGCATCCCGGTCGGCCTGTCGAGCGGAGCTGAAATCAAGTTCTGCCCGTAGGACGAGTTCCATAACTCGTTTCGATCCTGCGATCGGCATGACGCGCTGCGCGACATGCCGATCGCTCTTTTTGGATCGCGACCGATGACTCACGAAGCGCGCGCCTGGGTCCTG
>JAYUOR010000006.1:0-5721 GCA_043760765.1 Planctomycetota bacterium
CCCCTGGCGCGCTACCACGCGCCGAGTGTGATCGATCGCATCGTGCGCTCCACCGAGATCGACGACGGTGTCATGGAGACCGAAGAGCGCGACGTGACCGTGCTGTTTGCCGATCTCTCGGGCTTCACGCGCATCGCCGAGAAAATGTCGCCGCGCGACGTGACGTCCATGCTGAACCAAGTGTTCGGTTTCCTGACCGAAGAAGTTTTCCGCGAGGCAGGCACACTGGACAAGTTCATCGGTGACGCGGTGATGGCCTTTTTCGGCGCGCCACTCGCGCAGCCGGACCACGCGCTTCGCGCGGTGCGGGCGGCGCGCGCCATGATGTCGCGACTGGAAGCCTTCAATGCGCGCCGGCCCGCGGATCAGCGTCTGGGGCTGCGCATCGGCATCAACTCAGGTCCGGTGATCGTCGGCGACGTCGGCGCACAACAACGACGCGACTACACCGTCATCGGCGACACCGTCAACGTCGCGAGCCGTTTGGAGTCCTCGGTGGCGCGCGTGGGCCAGGTGGTGATCGGCAGCGCGACCCAGGCCGCGGTGGCGGCCGCGTTCAATTGCCGCGCGCTCGAGCCGGTGGTGCTCAAGGGCCGTACGGTGAGTTTTCAACCGTACCTGGTGCTCGGAGCGGGAGCTTCAGCGCCTGCGCCTGCGACGGGCACACCGGTCACGCATTGAATTAGCAGTTCGCCAGAAAGAGTGCCTACTAAGGCAGCGCGTACTTCGAGGCTTCGGCCTGGCTCTAGGAAATGGGGTCTCGGCGGCCAGTGGGGTCGCCAGCACGCCCATATCTGTCGCGCTGATCGTCTTGCCTTTCCAGGCTCTGCTTCACGAGAGGGGAATATTTGGTATTAGCCAGCTCGCTAGGCCGAGCAGCATGCCCATGCTGACCACGTCGGTCGCGGTGGTGAGGAAGATGGTCGAGGCCGTGGCCGGATCGGCGCCCAGTCGCTTGAGCGTGAGCGGCACGATTGTGCCGGCGATTCCGCTGGCCACGCAGCTCCCAGTCATGGCGGCAAGAACGATCAGCGAAAGCTCGATAGGGTGTGTATCCTGCTTCGTAGTCGCGTAGTAGTACATGGCCAGCGCAGCGGTGATGCCGACCAGCAAGCCGTTGAACAATCCGAGCGCGGCCTCCTTGAGCATGAGCCGGCGCTCATCACCGTGTTTCACGTCGCCGAGAGTCATGCCGCGCAGCGCGACTGCCAATGCCTGGCCGCCGGTGTTCCCCGACTGACCCGCGAGGACTGGCAGAAAGGCGGCGAGCACCACCACCCTTTCGATGACATCCGAGAAATGCGCGACTACGCCTGCGGCAAGGAACGCAGTCAGGATGTTGAGCTGCAGCCATGGGTGACGGAAGCGCAGGCTCTTTGCCAGCGGCGTGCGCAAGCGTTCCTCCTTCTCGACACCGACCATCGATCCGGCCTGCGCGCTGAGCTCGATCGCCTGGGCCTCGAACATCGTCTGCCCGCGCACCAGGCCGACCAGCTTGCCCGCCTTGTCGCACACCGGATACACGGGGTAGTGGCGATTGAGCACGCGCTTCATCGCGTCGACCACCGGTTCGTCCGCGCCAAGGAAGAAGGGCTCGCGCAGCATGACTTGCTCGAGCCGCATCTGTGGCGAAGAGAAAAGCAGATCGCGCATGGTCACGACGCCGAGCAACTTGCCCGCGCCGTCGACGACGAACGAGTAGGTGATGAAGGCGCGCTTGACCAGTTCGCGCAGCTCTTCGGTGGCTTGTGCCACGCTCATTTCGGGCCCGAACACGCCGATCGGCAGCTCCATCATCGAGCCCAGGCTGGAGTCGGGATAACCCTCGCTCGCGGCCCACTGGCGCTGGCTTTCCTTGCTGGCCGTGGCCATCAGCCGCTGGCGGCGGGCGACCGGCACTTGCTGGAGCACATCGCGCGCGATCGAAGGCACCACGCCCTGCAGCGCTGCCACCGCGATGTCGTCCTCTTCCGCGATGACGGCGAGGGCGGCTTCTTCGTGCGAGCTGTCGCTTACCCGGGAGAGCAGGGCACGCACGCGCAGAGCTCGCGGGTCACTCTCGGTCGGAGCTTTCGTGTTCATGCGCCAAAGCCTACCGAGTCAGGAACCAACCCACCCAGCCTTTCCGCGCCCAGGCCGCCAAAAAGCTGGGTTGCCAAAGCTCCATACGGCGAGCCGGCGCGCACGACGAAGCCCAGCTTCTTGGGCGCACTTCCAGGTCGAAGCGCTGCGCTGTTGCCCCGGCGGATCAGGCTCAGCGGCGCATGCCGTGGCGCGCGAGCATCCAGGCCAGTCGCTTCGTGAAACGCTCTTCGTCGAAGCTCCCACCGCGCGCGGCCGCGGCCGCCTCGAGTTTGGCACGCTGCTCGGGACTGAGCGTGCCGACCAGCGGCTGGACCAGCGGCTTGGCGCGCGCCAGCGCGTCCTTGCGGATCGGCCGCAGCTCGGTCTCGAGCAACTCGCGCGCGGCCTCGCGATCGCCATTGCGCACCAGATCACGCGCCTGCTTCAGCAACGGCACGACCCTGGGGCGCAGCTCGTCGACGATGGGCTGCAGCGACTGAGCCACCGCGCGCGCCTGCTCTTTCTGCGACTCGCTCACATCGAGAGAGCGCAGCAATTCGCGGCCGCGTTGGCGACGCCTGTGCCCATCGCCGAACAAGGCATGTCGCTGGCCCAGGACGCGCTCGAATCGTCGCGTGTGTTCCTGCGGGCCATCGCCGGCGCGCTGTCCCTGCTGGACGGCTGCGAATGAAACTCCACCGGCGATCAGAAGGGCAAGGGCGACCAGGGCTGCTTGTTTGTTCATGGCGATGTTGGCTTGGGTTTCGAACACCCCTGGAACCGCCGGCGGCCAGCCGAGTTCCGCCCAAAGATCAAGGCCGACCAGAAGTTGCAGCTGCCGAAGCTTGCCGCTCCGCTCGCCTCGGAGTCGGCAAAGACGTGGTTTCCGATTCCCGGCATGTACGGCGGGTTCAGCTACTGGCTGGTGGGCGACGACTGGGTTGCCAAGCTCGTGTGCGAGATCTGGTGTCGGGTCGTCGGAGGCTCGGGCCAACAGTACGGCGTGACGGCCACGGGCAATCGACCCGTCGAGGAAGGTTTCGTCTGGCGGTCGATCGCGCAGTACGGAGTGCGGTGCCGGCACGCTCCCAAACTGTTTCGTCGACTCTTCGGCGCTGTGAACGTCCCGGCGCCAACAGTTCAGCAGGCAGCCAGTCATCGCGCTCGCGCAAACCACATGGCCCTGTCCATGCGCGCATCCGCGAGTTGCTCGGGCCACGGACTCCACTGGCGGTACTCGACGGAACGGAATCCTGCGCGTGCCAGCAGGCGCCGCAGCTCCCGATCCGAGTGGTACTTTTCCTTCAACACGGTCGTGCTGCGCCGAAAGAGCGCACTCCGGATCCGTTCGTAACTCGTCATTCGCGCGGTCCCCGTGCGCGCCTTGCGGTCCCACGAGCACTCCATGACGAGGTCCCCGCTCGGCGATTCCATGCGGTAGACCTTTTCGTCCCAGTCGCATTCGAAGCACGCTTCGGTCAGTGAGTCGAAGACGAAGACACCGCCCGTCCCAAGCGCCGCCCTGACGTTGCGAAACACGCGTTCGAGATCCTCGAGCTTCAGGATGTGGTTGACGATGTCGCCGCTGGCGGTCGCGAGGTCGACATTCCCGACCTTCAGCGGGCGAGTGAGATCCGCGCAGAGAAAACTTACTCGCTTCCCGAAGCGCCGGCAGCGCTGGCGAGCGATCGCGAGCATTTCCGGGGAAAGATCCACGCCCACGACCGTCTGCGCGTGCGCCGGCAGCAGCTGGGTCAAGAGTCCGCTCCCGCAACCTAGATCCAGCGCTGTGTCGCAGCGCGCTACGCGGCCCAATTCGTGCCGCATCGTGCGCTGGAATTCCTCTGCAACGAGCTGGTGGGCAGCTTGGTCGTAGACCCGTGCAAACTTGGCGTAGCGACTCATCAGGGTTGGTTTTGGGTCCGCAGGGGCGGGGGCCGTGGGTGTTTGCGCAAGATTTCTTTAGCTTGAGAACAGACCTCGCGCGTGCGTCTCGCTATGCTGCACGAACTATGGCCAAGATGGGCAATCGAGAGCGTATCGCGCGCGCGGCCGAAGAGGCTCGTGCCAGCGCGGTTGAGAAGGCCGAGAAGGCCGCGAAGCAGACCGAGAAGCCGGCGAAGGTCGCTCGACCCAAGCGTGTCGCGGCACCCGTCCGCATGAAGATCGTTTGGGATGTGGGCGGAACTGGTGGAACGAAGCTCAAGACCTTTCCCTATGCGGAAAAGGCAGCGGCCGAAGCCGCGGCCGCGGCGCTCAGCAAGTCGACGGGCCGCACGCACCAGATCCGCGAGTCCCGCGTTCCAATGGAATGACGCGGCGGACGTGCCGGCAGTGCGCTGAGCCACGTCTGGAGAAGCTCTCGCGACTCAGGCGACGTCGCGACCGCAGTAGCGGCAGAGCTTGGCGGCGAGCTGGATCTGCTCGGCGCAGTGCGGGCAGATTTTCTTCTTTCCCGGCGTCTCTTCGGGGCCGTTGGTCAGCTGCGCTTGGAGCA
This sequence comes from Planctomycetota bacterium, assembly GCA_043760765.1. Classification (GTDB taxonomy): domain Bacteria; phylum Planctomycetota; class UBA1135; order UBA1135; genus JADJQU01. Next base: position 4,562 of record JAYUOR010000006.1, read on the forward strand.
ACTCGATCCGCTCCTTGATTCGCCGCGCATCCGCCTTCGTGTGCCCGTGGCTTTCGAGCGGGTCCGAGCCGCCGCTCGACTCGATGCGAATGTTCGACCACAGGATCCCGGTCGCGATGTTGACCGTCGCCACGTTGCGGATCGAGACGCTCTCTTCGCTGGCGCTGAGCCACGAGCGCTTGCTGCGCATCACGGTTCGATCGTCGATCACAATCCGGGTTGGAAACAGGAAGTTCCCCTTCGTCAGACGGCTGGCGACAAAGATCTCAAGCTGCATGGCATTCAACAGTAGAGAATTCAGGGCGCCCCTACACTCGAGTTCTACGCAATGGACGAACCGTCTTGTGAAACGTCGCGCTTGCGCATGCGGGGCATGCGCCCGAATTGGCGCAGCGGCCCGCTCAAGCTAGGTGCTTGGACAGCCGCGCGAGCGCGCGCGAGAGCTGCTTGCGCGAGTTGACCTCGTTGGTCGCGAGCCGTTCGGCCGCCTGCGCATGTGTCAGCCCCTCGACGAAGAGCATGCGAATCAAGCGCTGATCGGCCTCGTCGAGGCGCGTCAATCCGCGCGCGAGGCGCTCGAATTCCTCCTCACGGATGGCGTCGCCGCTGGGCGAGCCGAGTGAACCAGCGAGCAGCGTGAGCTCGTCCCTCGATAGCTTCAGCCCCGCGTCGATCGGAACTTCGTGCGCCGGATCGCGCTTGTCCGCGCGGTAGTAGCGCTGCCGGTCGATGATCTTGCGCAGCGCGGCCTGTTGCAGCCAGGCGCGAAACGCGGCTTCGCCTTGATAGTGGAAGCCCGGCATGTCCGCCAGCACCTCGCGACAGGCGGACTGCACGATGTCGGAAGCCGATTCCTTGGCCAGCACCAGCGGGCTGACATTCTTGCGCACGTACTGGCGCAGCCCGGGCAGATGGCGTTCGAGCAGTTCCTCGACCGCCAAAGGATCACCTTCGCTCGCGCGCTGGACGCGGTTTTCGTCGCTGATGGACATACTGGGGACGCGGGGCGCCCTCTACCTAATCGTACCCGCGGCCACGCGCCTCGCCGGGGTCCGTTCGGGTCTCGACTTGATGTACCCCTCATTTCAGAGGAGCCTGTAGGGACCGCATGGACGCCGAATCAGCAAATGACCGCGGTTCTTCCGGCGCGGACGCGGATC
>JAYUOR010000007.1:0-5717 GCA_043760765.1 Planctomycetota bacterium
GACGCCGACGCCGCGCAACGCGCCGCCCTGGCGCACGACGCCGAAGCTGTACTCGTGGATAGGATGCTCCGAAAAACGCCAATCCATCCAGGCGCGATCGCGGACGGCGATCGCGCCGCGCTCCGCAGCGACGATCTCGAACAGCCCACCGATATCGCTGGGACAGACGGCGCTCTCCTCGACGGTCATCGAAGCGTCAGCGCTGATCGCAAGCTCGCTGATCCTCGCGACTAGCGCATTGACCGTGCGCACGTGCTCGTAACCCAGGCGGCTTGCGCCGATGCGCCAGACGCTGGGAATCGCCAAGCCCCACACGACGTGATCGAGTTCGGCCGCGGCACCGCAGAAACGCTTGGCGAAGAACTCGCCGGCGCGCACGAAGCTGCTCGTCCGCGACAGACCGGCATCGGCGCGACGGGTGTTGAACGAATCGATGGCCTGGGTGAAGTGCGCGGCGCCCTCTGAGCTGTGGACGTTCTGACGCAGACCCGCGTATTGGCCGCGCACTTCGCCGTCAGCGCCCAGCGCGAGTGCGATGCGCGAACCCGCCGGGCACTTGGCGTACTGCCAGTTCCAGGCTTCGAGCGAGAGCGGCCTGTAGCCGAAATCGACGTGCGCGAACACCCGCGCATGAGCGCGCAGGATCGCGGCTTCGTCGCCTGGCTCGAAGGCCCGCAGAGAAAGCTCACTGGTCACCCGCCCAGCATCGGAAGTCGCGCGACGGAACTCCAGTGAGATGGCGGGAGCGCATGGGAATCGAACCCACCGGTCCCGCTGTTCACGGAACCCAACCGGCTTTGAAGACCGGGCAGCACACCAGCACCGATCCGCTCCCTCTCGAACTGGACGCGACTAGTGGACCAGCCCGCGCGCGGCCGCGCAATCGTCTTGTGATACTGCCCCGCATCGCTGTTCCCTACTTACCGGGAAACACCCTCCACTCGAGCAGCTGCGGCACCTCCCAGCGCACCCTTTGGACGCCGAGCGCCATCGCCGGCGTGGTCTCCGGCTCTCGATTGGTCCTTCCGCGCACGTAATTTCGGTAGCAGATCCAGATGGCGAGCTGTCCGGCGAGCCAGCGGCGCTTCTTCGCCGCGGCCCAGGTCTCGCGGACCAGGCGTGAGATGCCGTCTCGCAGCCGCGCCAGCGTGTGATTGATCGGCCACAGCGGATTGCTCGGGTATCGTCGCCTGGTCGAGGACGTACGCTCGTGCCGGCAACGCTCGCCGAAGAGTTCCTGCAGCAGCGATGCATTACTTTGCTTCCGATCGGTGAGCACACACAGCGGACGGTCCTTGGGACTGAACTCGCGCAGGCGATTCAGCGCATCCTTGACCACCCGGCGTGACTCGCTCTTGCGCGGGCCGTCGCCGTCAGAGTTGCCTTCGCCCTCGCCTTCACGCGCCGGCCGGCGTGCCCGTGCATCGCCGAGCTTGCCGCGCGCCGGCAACGTGCCGACGCGCGCGTCGATCACGAACCCACTCTCGCGCTCGATCAGGATCGGCACAGTGACCGGTTTCTGCGTGCGGTGATGCTCGTAGGTCTCCAACTCGTCCAACGAAAAGACCCCCTCAATCCCGCCGCGGGCCACGACCTCGTCCAGCCTGAGGCCGTGGAAAGCCTCGCAGTGCAGGCTGATGCGGCGGAAGTGGCGTTCCTCGGTAGTGCGCGAGCAGGCGTGGTTGCGGGCTGATTGCCGGTGGGTGACCTTGGAGATTCGGTCGTCGTAAAGGGGCTTGAGCAGCTGGGGGCGCTTGAGCCGGTAGTTGACGCGAAACGTCTGCTCGGAAAAGCCGCGCGAGCAGGCGAGGCACAGGAAGCGCGGGACGATCTTTTTGTCGCAGCGGCGCTGGAAGAAGCCGCGCTGGTGGTAGGTGAACGGCGTGCCGCGGCTGGAAGGACAGCATGGATGCGGGCAGAAGGCGGGCTGGAAGGACATGGCCAGTGGTTCCTTTGGGAAAGGCGACCACTGACGACCGCGCCAAGTCACCGCGGGTGGCGACCAAATCCGAATTTCTGCACAGCCATGAGAGGCAGTATCTCGTCGCGTCCGATCATGCGCGCCGCTCGACGATCAACCTGCCGGGCGCACCGGCCTCCCATTCATCGGGCAGGCCGCCGGCCCAGCGCCGCAGGCGGGTCTCCTTGCCATCGCGGCCGGAGATGCCCACGGAAAATGCGAGCCCCTTGGCGGACGAGCGCGCTCGCGCCGGCAGCTCGAGTTGCATGCGCGTGCCGCCGCGATGCAACCTGCCGTCGAGGCTGACGAGCAGCTCGGGCTCGCGCAGTCCGCCTGCGCTCTCGATCGCGACTTGCAGTTGGTCCTTGCGGCAACTGAGCGTCACGCTCGCCGCGCTGTCGCCTGGGCGCTCGCAAAGCAGCAGCAACCGCGTCGAGCCACCTGCCAGCCGCGCTCGGCGCATGCGCGCCAGGGGTGTGTCGAAGAACAGGCGCTCCTCGGGGCGGCCAGGACCGCGGCGCCAGCTCATGGCGGCCACCAGCACTGGATCGCCGCCGGGACTCCAGGATCCACCGCTCAGACGAAAGGGGACCGTCGCCGTTTCGCCGGGAGCGATCTCGAGGGAAAGCGGCAGACCTTCGAAGTCGAACGCGCCGCGGCGCACGCGCAGACCCACGGTCGCGGACACCGGCCAGCCGAATGGATTGCGAATCTTGGCCTCGACGTTCCAGGCGCCCGACCACTCACCTGCCTGGCGAACAACTGCGTGGCGCGCCGCGGGCACGCTGCCCAGTTCGAGTTCGAGCGGCGCGATCGGCCAACCGCCTTCGTCCTCTGGTGCGAATCTGGCCAGCGCGCGCGCGGCCAAGGCGCGCAACGGTTCGCGGGTCGCGAGGCCCAGCAGCGGGATACGCGCACAGTCCAGCAGGTCCGCTGGATCGTCGACCGAGAGCGCCCAGCGCTCGCAACTCCATGCGGATTGGGCCGCGGGTCCGCGCCAAGCGCCGCCCAGGATTCCCACGGCCGTCAGGCGTTCGTCGCGCACGAATTCACGGTCCTCGTCGCGCGCGCTCGCGATCAGGAGCATCGTCTCGAGGCCCAGATCGCGCAGCTCGACGCAGACTTCGCGGCTGCGCGAGGCCACGCGCAAAGTGCTGCGATTGTCGCGGCCTTCGAGCACGCGCGCCACTTCGCTCGCCAAGCGCGGACTGCACAACTCGATCACGTGCATCGGGTATTCGCCGGGCCGCGCGCACTGCAATTCGAGCGCTTCCTCGAACAGCGCCAGTCGCTCGCCTGCGAAGCGGCGCTGGAACCAGGATCCTGCGTCGATGCCGGCGAGTTCCGGCAGCGTCTTCGCGGCCACCGGGCCGTGCCCGTCCGTGGTGCGCTCAAGCGTCGGGTCGGCGAGCAACACGAGTTCGCCGCTGGCGCAGGCGCGCAGCTCGTAGAACACGCCGTCGAGGCCGAATTCCACGGCGCCGTTCAACGCAGCGATCGTGTTCTCGGGCGCGACGGCCGGCAGGCCGCGGCGTCCGAGGATCCAAGGCGGGCCGGGCACGCGTTCGCCAAGCTCGCCCAGGCCGTCGAGGGGATGGAACATCGGATGCGTGAGTCTGTGGACTTGTCTGTGCGCTGCAAGCGGCAACAATGTCCGGCTGATTTCCGGTGGGCAACATCGCTGCACCCAAGCCAGCCCTTCGAATGCACCACCCTCCTCCCGAATCCGACTCCGCGCGCCACCGCTTTCGATTGTTGGCCCTGGGCTGCGTGGGCCTCGCGCTCGGATCGCTGATCGTGCTGGTCTGGCAGCACGGCTGGGGAGCCCTCGGCCGCGTCTCAGCGGTCTCCGTTTCGGCGCAGATCGGCGGCAAGTGGATCATCTTTGTCGGCGCGAAACAGGAGAACATCTACGGCTTTGGACCGTGGGGAATCTCGTACACGATCTTCTTGCTCGACCTGTTGATCGCGCTGATCTTGAACTCGTTCATGCCGCAGCTCGAGAAGCTCCCGAAGCTCGGCGACTGGCTGATCACGACGCGCGAGAAAGCCGGCGCGGCCTACTCCGAATATCCGAAGTTGCGGCGCATGGCCTGGTCCGGCGTCATGCTGTGGGTCTTCCTTCCGCTGCCGGCCTCCGGCGCGGTGACCGGGAGTTTCGCCTCGCGGCTGGTCGGTCTTTCCCGAGCGTCGGCGGTCGGCGCGATCGCCGTGGGTTCACTCGGCAACGGCGTGATCTTCGCGGCGATGGCGCAGTGGCTGGGAGCATCGAGCCAGGATCTGCTCAACAACTGGAAAGTCACCGCGGCGTCGGCGGTCGTGCTCGTCCTGCTCCTGTGGTGGGGCTGGCGGCGACTCGTCAAGCACCTGCGCGAAGGGCAGTAGGGCTCAGACCAACTCGACGTGCACGCCCGTCGCTTCGACGAACGAGCCGACGCACGCCACGAGCACTCCGCGCGCACGCAACTCGCCTTCGAGTTTTGCCGCGCGCTCAGGTGAAATCGCGATCAGCAATCCACCTGATGTCTCCGCGTCGAATACGACATTGAGGAAGCCCTCGCTGACATCCGGCGAGATGCGGACTTCCGCGGCGAGTCCGACGCGACCGCGTTTCGCTCCACCCGAGCAATGTCCGGCCGCCGCGAGTTCCAGCGCTCCGGGAAAGATCGGCAACTTCGCCGTCTCGAGGATCAAGGTCACGCCGCTCGCCTTCGCGACATTGCGGCCGTGCCCCATCAACCCGAATCCGGTCACGTCCGTCGCGGCTTTCGCGCCGGCTGCGACCATCGCTAGCGCGGCCTTGTCGTTCAGCGTCGCCATCTGCTTTGCCGCGGGTTCCATCGTGGCCCAATCGATGACGCGCTTCTTCGACGACGTGGTCATCGCGCCCATGCCGAGCGGCTTGGTCAAGTAGACGAGGTCGCCCGCGCGCGCGCCGGAGTTGGCGGTCATCTGGGCGGGATCGACCAGGCCGGTCACGGAGAAACCGAATTGGATGTCGGCCTCGACCGTGTGGCCGCCGACCACGACTGCGCCGGCTTCGGCGATCTTGTCGAAACCGCCGCGGAAGATCTCTTGCGTCCAATCGGCTGGAAAACCCTTGGGCAGACTGGCCAGGGTCAACGCGGTCAGCGGACGGCCGCCCATCGCATAGACGTCCGAGATCGAATTCGCCGCGGCGATCGCGCCGTAGTAATAGGGATGGTCGACCACCGGAGGGAAAAAGTCGATCGTCTGCACCAGTGCGACACGCGGGTCGCCGGGCTGCGCGGCAAAGACTCCCTCGCTCGGCCCGAGCACGAACACGCCGGCGTCGTCGAACGTCTGCGGTCCGACGAGCATGCGTGCATCCTTGCGATTGTCGAGGCCGCGCAGCACGTGCGCGAGCTGCCCTTGCGGCAGCTTGCCTGCTCAGCCCGCGCAGGCGGCGTAGTCGATCAAGCGCTTTTCGCGTTCGGTATCCATTTGCGAAAGCCTAGCAGCTGACCGAACGTCAATCGAATCGGAAGTACTTCGCCGCCAGTGCAGCGACCGCCGCCGTGGTCACGAGCAGCAACCCGACTTGCGGCAAGACGCTCGCCGCGGGCAGGCCGAAGCTGACCAGTCGGTGCAAGGCTTCCATGGTCCAGCCCGTCGGCAGAAACATGGCCAGCGTCTGCATCGACTTGGGTGTCACTTCGATCGGCCACCAACAACCGCCGAGCGCGGCAAGCACGTTCGAAACCAGCACGCCGATTCCGATGACTTGTCCCTCGGT
>JAYUOR010000008.1:0-5715 GCA_043760765.1 Planctomycetota bacterium
GGCTAGAGCTTTGAGGTGCACCAACCGCCTGTCGAAACCGGTCGTCGAACGCGCAGTCGCCTCGTTAGACTTCTCGCCGCTTGCAAACCGCCACCCAAGGTTCCGTGCGCCGATGAAACAACCGTTCTTGCTGCTGCAGTGTGCCCTGCTCGTCTTCGCCGCTCCGCGCTTCGGACAGGAGCCCGAAAAAACCGTGCCCGAGAAGGCGGACAAGAAGGCGGCGGCGGATGAAAAGTCCGACACGATCAAAGTCATCGCCGACGACTCGGTCTCCACGGAAGACTCGGTGACGATCAAGGGCCAGAAGGTTCCCTATCGCACGACCGTCGGCACGCAGCCGGTCTGGGACGAGCACAACAAGATCGTCGCGTCGATGTTCTACACGTTCTACGAGCGCACGGATGTGACCGAGAAGAACACCCGTCCGCTGGTGATCTCCTTCAACGGCGGCCCGGGTTCGGCCTCGGTCTGGATGCACATCGCCTACACCGGCCCGCGCATCCTGCGCATCGACAGCGAGGGCTTTCCGATCCAGCCCTACGGCATGCAGGAAAATCCAAGCTCGATCCTCGATGTCGCAGACATCGTCTACGTCGATCCGGTGAACACGGGCTTTTCGCGCATCCTGAACGACGCCAAGCGCGAACAGTTCTTCGGCGTGAACGAGGACATCGCCTACCTCGCACGCTGGGTCGGCACGTTCGTGACGCGCAACGGTCGTTGGACTTCGCCGAAGTACCTGGTCGGCGAGAGTTACGGGACCACGCGCGTGTCGGGCCTCGCCGCGCGGCTGCAGAATTCGCAGTGGATGTTCCTCAACGGCGTCGTGCTCGTCTCGCCGACCGAATTGGGCATCAAGCGCGAAGGCGTAATCGAACAGGCGCTGTACCTGCCGTACTACGCGGCCACGGCCTGGTACCACAAGGCATTGGCAGGCGATCTCCAGAACCGCGAGCTCGAACAGTTCCTTCCGGAGGTCGAGGCCTTCACGCTCGATCAACTGCTGCCCGCGATGGCGCGCGGCGGATCGCTCGATGCCGCGCGCAAGGAAGAACTTGCTCGGCAGTACTCGCGCTACTCAGGCCTGAGCAAAGAGGTCGTCCTCAATTTCCACTTCGCGGTGCCGACGTCCTTCTTCTGGAAGGAACTTCTGCGCTCGCGCGGCTTGACCGTCGGCCGGCTCGACTCGCGCTATCGCGGACTCGATCGCGAGGACGCGGGCTCGAGTCCGGATTTCGACCCGGCGCTGTCGTCGTGGAATCACGCTTTCGCGCCGTCGATCAACTACTACTTGCGCGAAGTCCTGCACTACAAGACGGATCTGCAGTACTGGTTGTTCGGTCCGGTGCATCCCTGGAATGACGAAGGCGATTCGACCGGCGAAAATCTGCGCGAAGCGATGGCGGAGAACCCGTATCTGCACGTCATGGTGCAGTCGGGCTACTACGACGGCGGCTGCGACTACTTCAACGCGAAGTACACGATGTGGAACATGGATCCGGCGGGACGTTTCCAGGATCGCATGACCTGGAAGGGTTATCGCTCGGGCCACATGATGTACCTGCGTCAGGAAAACCTGAGTCAGGCGAACGACGACATCCGAGCCTTCATCGCGCGTACCATGCCCAAGCCGGGACAACCGGCGAAGCGTTAGTGCCCTTTGGCCGCGGCTTTGGTGGCACGCTCGGCGGCGCTGACGTCGGCCATGCGGCGATAGAAATCAGCCAGCCAATTCCAGGTCGCATTGTCGTTGCCGGCCACGCTCTCCGCGTGCACGGCAGCCAGCTTCGCGCGCGACTTGTCGCCGAGCCACTCGTAGGCATCGACGATGACGAGCGAACTGCGCGCGTCGCGCGGCGCGAGAGCCGCAAGCCGCGGGAGGGCGTCGCGCACAGCCGCTCGATTGAGGCCAGCGCGTTGCAATGCGATCAGCTGCACCCAGGTCTCCACCCGCGCGGGATCGTGCAGCAAGAGTCCCTCCTGCTGGCGCACCTGTTGGTCGAGCCGGCTGGCGACGTCGAAGCGCTCGCGCGCCCGATCGGCCTCGCTGTCGCGGCCTAGGTCGCCATAGATCCGCGAGAGCAAGAACCAACCGCGCGGTTCCCAAGGCTCCAGATCGCAAACCCGTTCCGCGTGAACGAGCGCCGCCGTCGAATCGCCTTCGTCGAACAGGATCTGCGCGCACCAGGCGTGGGCGTCGACGTGATCGGGGCGCAATGCGAGGACTTTTCCGAGCAACTCGAGCGCGCGCTTGGGATCGCCAAGACGCAGCACGCTCAAGGCCAGACCGCGCAGGGCTTCGGGACTCGCCGGCGAGGCCACGAGCACCTTCTCATAGTGTTCGCGCGCGCGCGCGAAATCGCCGAGCGAGTAGTAACAATGTCCGAGCGCCTGGCTCGCGCCGATTTCCTGCGGCGCCACGTGCACGAAGCGCTCGAGCAAGCTGGCCGCGTCCGTGTAGCGGCGCAAACGGAAGTAGCACAGTCCGCCCTGATACAGCGCCGGCGGGAAATCGGGCTCGCGATCGAGCAGCGCATAGAAGAGCGCAAGGCTCGCCGAATAGTCCCCCGCCGTGTACGCGCGCATCGCCGCGCCAAGTTCGGGCTGCAGTTCCGCCACAACGGGATCCTTCGGCCCCCACTTCGACCAGTGTGCTTCCTCCGCGAAAGGCAGCGCGCGCGGATCCCGAATGAGCGCCCGGGCCGCGCGCTCGCGCAGATCGTCCTTGGCGCGAACTGGATTCTGATCCAGCGCCTTCGCTGGCGGATTCTGCCCGGCGAAGCAAAACAGTGGAGTCGCGAGCATCAGCACGAACAAGGGCGCAGTGCGCAGCGGCTTCGAAGGGCGGCTCACGGCGCCTTCTCCTCGATCGTCAGCACTCGATCCGCGGCGACATCTTCGATCGTCGATTCGACGCCGCTCGGCCAGCGCACCACCACGCGTGTCGCGCGCGGCGCCTTCCCCAGGCCGACGTGAATTTCCGCGGGCAGACTGGCCTGGTAGCCGGCGCTCGTGCGCACTTCGCACCAGCGGCTGTTGCCCGGCCAGTCGATGCGCACGCGCGCGCCGATCGCCTGAGTGTTCTTGCCGCGGCCGTGCAAACGAACTCCCAGCCAATGCAACGCGCGTTCCGGTTTCTCTCCGGCCGCGGCGGACTTTCCCAGCGGATCGAGTTGATTGCGCAGCACGCGCACGGCGCCATTCATCTCGAGCGCGACGAGATCGATGTCGCCGTCGCCGTCGATGTCGGCGAAACTCGAGGCCCGCGAGACGCGCGCCGGAGCCGGCGACAGCGCCTCGACCGCAAAGTGACCCGCGCCGTCGTTGCGGAACAACTGATCGGTCTGCGCGTAACTCGTGTCGGTTCCCACAAGATCGGCCTCTGGATAAACGTGGCCGTTGAAAACGAAGAGATCTAGATCGCCGTCGAGATCCAGGTCGGCGAAACCCGTGCCCCATTTCAGCGTGCGCAGCGTCGGCCCCGCCAAACCGGCGCTCGAGGAGCGCTCGCGGAAACTCATCGGGCCCTTCGAGGCGTACAGCGCAACGGACTCGCCCGAGAAATTGGTGACGAGCAGTTCCTCGCGTCCATCGCCGTCGAGATCGCCGGAAGCGATGCCCATGCTGGCCTGTTCCTTGCCGTTGGCATCGTGGCTCACGCCGCGCGCGAAACCGCGCTCGAGGAAGGTCCCGTCGCCCTGGTTCTCCCAAAGATGATTCGGCGTGGAATCGTTCGCGACGTACAGGTCCGTGTCGCCGTCGGCGTCGTAGTCGATCGTCATCGCGCCCAGGCCGAAGCCGGCTTCAGTCGGAATGAACTTGGCCTTCGCCGTCGCGTCCTCGAAAGTGCCGTCGCCGTGACCGGAATAGAACTGATCGTGCTGTGGCGTCAAACCTTCCGGCCCGCACATTACCGGATAACTTTTCCACGAACATTCGCCCCCCGGCGGATGAACGAGCGCCGGATCGAAGGCCAGATAGTTGATGACCGCCAGATCGAGCGCGCCGTCGCGATTGGCGTCGAAGAGCGCGGCCGAGGTGCCCCAGCGCGCGCCGACGAATCCGGCTTTGTCGCTCGCTTCGACCAGGCCCTTGCCCGCGCGATTGAGGAACAGACGCGTCGGCCCCCACTGCGTGATCACGAGATCGACGAATCCGTCGCCGTCGACATCGCCCGTCGCGAGCCCCATGCCCCAGCGGCCGCCGCTCATCTCCCAGTCCTTGCCCGCGGGTTGGAACATTCCCTGGCCGTCGTTCATGAAGACGCGCGGCGGAAAACCCGGCTCGCCCTTCGCGATGCGCTCCAGCGTCGAGCCGTCGACCAGCACAAGATCGGGATCGCCGTCATTGTCGAGGTCGCAAAGCCCGATCCCGCCGCCGTTGACCTCGATGATGTAGTCCTTGGCCTTGGAACCGCAGGTCGTGGTCACGCCGGGCAGGGCGCGCGCCTGGTCCTCGATGAAGAGCGGCGCGGGCGCGGGCGCCGTCGGTACCTGCGTCCAGGGGAGCGAACACGCAAGTGCGAGGAGGAACGACATCCGTGACGGGTTATTGTGACTCCAGCGCGGGCCGATGGAACAGCCCGCCCGACATTCAGCCATGCCGCTCCCCGCCAGTCCTCTGGAATTGCGTGCCGTGCTCAGCACGGCCCGCGTCTATTTGATCTTCACGCCGAAGCTCTGCGGAAGCCGGGATCCGATCGAAGTGTTGCGCGCGGTCCTGCCCTGGGTCGACATGATCCAGGTTCGGCCGAAGGAGCGCGAGCAGGGGCTGGATCCGCTGAACAGCCGTGGCGCGCGGCTCAAGGTCAGCTCGGCGCGCGAAATGTACGAGTGGTGCGAAAAAGTGCTCGCGGAAGTTCGCGGGCTCGAGCGCTGCATCCCGGTCATCGCCAACGATCGCGTCGACGTCGCGGCCGCGCTGCTCAGCGAGGGTCTCGCCGGCGTGCACCTCGGCCAGGACGATGCGCCCGTGGCGCTGGCGCGCACGCAGCTCGGGCCGGGTGCGCTGATCGGGCTCTCGACCCATAGCCCCGGACAAGTCGTGCGCGCCGGCGACGAAGCGGTCGACTACTTGGGTTTCGGCCCGTTCCGCGCGACGAGTACGAAAGGCTACGCGCGTGGACTCGGGCCAGAAGCCTGTTGGATCGCGCAGGAAGCTTCGCCCTGGCCGGTCTTCCCGATCGGAGGCATCGACGAAATCAGTGTGACCGAACTCGAGAGGATCCCGCGCGCCGCGGTCGGCTCTGCGATCCTCTCCGCCGACGATCCGACGCGCGCGGCGCGTGCGATTTCGGCGGCACTGTCCGAAAACACAGCCTGAAGAAATCTGCGTGCTGCAACCCTGCAGAGTTGGCGCGTTTCAGTAGCAGATCGTGAATCGCAGTCCGTCGCTCAGCGCCGTATTGTCAGGCGGCGTGAAGCCGGGATCCCGACCCCAGAATTGGCAGTCGACGACCGTTCCGTACACGGTCAATGTGGGCCCCGGATTGCCGCCTAGCAGTCCGTGCGCAAAGGCATTGAAGTCGATGCTGTACGTGCCGCTGCAATCCGCGCCGGTTGGCGAGCCGCCGGAGCTAACGCTCGTCGTGCGCTTGACCGGCGCGGCGATGCACAGGAAGCCGCCTTGAAATGGAGTAGCGGCTTGGCCGCTCGTCCCATAGATCAGGATTCCCACCTTGTTGTTGCGCACGTTGCCCGTGCTAATAGTGAAGCC
>JAYUOR010000009.1:0-2284 GCA_043760765.1 Planctomycetota bacterium
GTGGCGGCCTTCGGCGCTTTCGAGGCAGAGCTCGGCGTCAAGGGTCATCAGCGCCGGCGCGCTGTCGTTCGATGCCGCGGCGACGCAGTTCGCGCCGCCCTCGACCACGTGACACTTCGTGCCGTCCTTCTTGATGCAAAAACCCAGCGACTGGCGCCAGAAGTAAGATTGGTTGTACCACTGGCAGCGCGTGTCGAGCAGCACGTTGCCGCCCAGCGTGCCCATCGTGCGCAACTGCGGTCCCGCGATCAGGCTCGCGGCCTGGGCGAGCGCGGGTGCGTGCGCATGGACCAGCGGACTCGACGCAACCTGTTCAATGGTGGTCATCGCCCCGATCACGAGCGAACTGTCGGCCGCGAGACGGATGCCGAACAACTCTGGAATGCGCGCGAGACTCACCACCAGCGCGGGCGTGAACAGCTCGTGCTTCAGATTGGGCAGCACGTCGGTTCCGCCGGCGATGATCATTGCGCCGGGACCAGCCTCGGTGAGCAGGACAATCGCTTCGCCGAGGCTCGTCGGCGTGGCCAGTTCGAACTTCGGGCAGCGTAACATCAGCGATCTCCCCGCGCGGTGGAAGCAGTGGGGGCCTCGGCCGATTCCTTCTGCCGCAACAACTCGAGCACGCGGCCCGGCGTGAACGGCAGATGCTTCATGCGGATTCCGACCGCGTCGAAAATCGCGTTCGACAAGGCTGGAATCGACGAGTGCAGCGGACCCTCGCCCGCTTCTTTCGCGCCGTAGGGACCTTCGGGATCGAGGCTCTCGACGATCAGTGCGTGTAACTCCGGCGTGTCCACCGAAGTCGGCAAGCGATAGTCCAGCAGCGACGGTCCCTGGTGCAAGCCGAAGCGATTGACTTTGTGCTCTTCCAGCAACGCCTCGGCGATGCCCATGTAGACCGAACCTTCGATCTGGCCCGCGACGAGCATCGGATTGAGCGCGCGGCCGCAGTCGTGGGCGCACCACACGTCGTGCACCGTGATGCGGCCGGTCTCCGTGTCGACGCTGGCCTCGACCACGTGCGCGGTGAACGAATACGCCGGCGACGCGCCGATCGAACCGCCGCGATAATCGCCGCCCAGCGTCGGCGTGTTGTAGGCGCCGGTCGCACCGAGCGTGTCGAATTGCTCTTCGGCGATGTGGAAGGCCGCGACGGTCGAGAGCGACTTCGCCGGATCCTCGAGATCGATCACAACGCCGGGCATCAAGCGCACGCGAGTGGCTTCGACCTGCCAGTGTTTCGCGACCGCTGCGACGATCTGCGCGCGAATCTTGCGGCACGCATCGATCGTCGCGTTGCCGACCATGAACGTGACGCGGCTCGAATAGGCGCCGAGATCGACCGGGCACAAGTCGGTGTCGGCGGCGACCACACGCACGTGCTCCACCGGTACGCCAAGTTCTTCGGCCACGATGTAGGCGCACATCGAATTCGAACCCTGACCGATGTCGTTGCCGCCGGTGAAGACCGTGACCAGGCCGGAGCGATCGAGCTTCAACTGCACGCCGGCTTGCGGCAGCTTGTTTGGATACACCGGATAATTGGTGCCCGAGATGTACATCGAGCCCGCCACGCCAAGACCGCGGCCGAAGGGCAGCGACTCGCGCTTCTTCTTCCAGTCGGACGCGCGCTCGACGTAAGCGAGGCACTCGAGGAATCCGTTGGACGTGATGCGCTGTCCGTTGACCGTTTTCGTCTGGCTGCCCTGGAAGTTGCGGCGGCGGATTTCGATCGGATCGATGCTCAGACGCTCGGCGATCTGGTCGAGCTGGACTTCGAAAGCGAAACGCGGTTGCACCGAACCGTGGCCACGCTTGGGTCCGCAGGGCGGCTTGTTGGTGAACACGCGCGTCGAATCGAAGCGGTAGCTCGGGAAGTCGTAGGGGCCGGTCAGCAATTGGCCGGCGTAGTACGTCGTCACCAGGCCGAAACTCGAATAAGAGCCGCCGTCGATCAGGATCTTCGCGTCCACCGAAGTGATCCGTCCGTCGCTCGATGCCGACGTGCGGTACTTCAGGAACATCGGATGGCGGCCGCGGTGCGCGTAAAAAACTTCCTCGCGCGTGTAGAGTATCTTCACCGGCCGGCCGCTGAGCATCGCGAGCTTCGAGACGCAAAACTCCAGGCTGAACGGATCCGACTTGCCGCCGAACGCGCCGCCGAGGCAGGGCTGGATCACGCGGATCTTCTGCGCCGGAAGCTCCAGGACTTGCGCCAGCGCGCGATGCACGTAGTGCGTGATCTGCGTCGCCGACCAGAGCGTCAAGAGTCCGTCGGCGG
>JAYUOR010000010.1:0-5709 GCA_043760765.1 Planctomycetota bacterium
CATGCGCGCGAGCGCGGCGGCGCGCTGCTCCTTCTTCACCCAGACCGTCGTGACCGTACCGCGACCCGGCGGTTTCTCGCGCAACACGGAAACATCCAGATCGCCGTACACGGTCAGTGCCAGCGTGCGCGGAATCGGCGTCGCGGTCATCAACAGCACGTGCACGTCCTCGCCCTTGCCGGCGAGGCGTTGGCGCTGCTCGACTCCGAAACGGTGTTGCTCGTCGATCACGGCCAGACCCAGGCGCGCGAAACGCACGGACTCCGAGAACAACGCGTGAGTGCCGAAAGCAATGTTCGCGCGACCGCTCTCCAAGCGCGCGAGCGCGTCGCGACGTTCCGCGGCGCCGAGCGAACCTGAGAACAGCACGCATTCGAGACCGGCAGCAGTGCACAGTCCGCGCAGTCCTAGGTAGTGCTGCTCAGCCAGCAATTCCGTCGGCGCCATAAACGCGGATTGAAAGCCGCCCGCGGCGCACAACAGGCTCGCGTACAGTCCCAGCGCCGTCTTGCCCGATCCGACGTCGCCCTGCAGCAGCCTGCGCATGGGAATGCTGCGCGCCAGATCGTCGCGCAGCTCGGCCGCGATGCGCAGTTGACCTGCGGTGAAGGCAAACGGAAAGCGCGCGGTGAGACTGCGCTCGACGGCGTCCGAGCAAGCAACTCGCGGCGCGCGGCGCGCTGCATTCGCGGCGCGACGGGAGGCGATCCCAGATTGCAGCATGAGCGCGCGCTCGAGCGCAGCGCGACGCGCAGCACGCTGGAAATCGTGCACGTCGCGGGCCTGATGCAGCCCGCGAACGCACTGCGCAAGTGCGGGCAGATCGTGCTCCGCGAGCCAGGTCTCCTGCAGCGGATCGCTCAGAGCCGCGCCGCAGCGTTCAACCGCCAGGCGGCACAGGTCCGCGAGAAAGGACTGCGAGAGTCCTTCGACCACGGGGTAGAGCGCGACGAGTTCGCCCGCGACAGGCAAGGGGTTGTCGGCGGTCCCGAGCTTCTGGCAAGTGAATGCGCGCCGCTTGGCGTCGACCGTCCGGCCGAACACATCGATCGCATCGCCGACCTTAAATCGATCGCGCAGCCAGGCCTGGTTGAAAAACAGGACGTCGATGCGGCCCGTGCCGTCCTCGACGGCGACACGCAGCAGCGAGCGGCGGCCGAAGCGCGAAAAACCCATCCGCGCCACCCGGCCGCTGATGCGCGCAGCGCCGGCCGCCGACAAGTCGAGCGCAGCGATCGGCTGCGCAGCCGCAAACGGCTCCACGATCCGAGGCGCGAACAAGAGCAGGTCTCGAAGCGTGTGGATCCCGCTCTTCGCGAGCGCCGCGGCGCGGCTTGGACCGACACCGGCCAGCACCGACGGCGAGTCCTCGGGACGCACTTCCCTTGGCGCTGCGCGCGATTTCACAGGCGCACTCATCGCACGTGAAGCGCGCGACCCAATGCCGCCTCCGCCGGCTTGTTTTGCGGCGTGAAACCGCGATCCTGCAGGCCACCGCTTTCCGGATCGCTCCACCAACACCATGTGAACAGGCCCGCGGGTGCGATCGATTGATTGCGTCCGATCTGCAGTGCGCGCAGCAGCGCGTCGTAGAAACGCACCTGCAGATCGAGATCAACGCCGCCCTGTGGCCGCGACGGTTGAGCCCAGCCGTCCGCGCTCGAACTGATTCCGATGCCGCAGACCAGCGCGCGAACGCCCTGCTGCTTGGAAAGTTCCGCAAGGTGCGCGAAGGATCCGACGATGCGCTGCACCATCTCCGCCGCGGCCGGTGATTGCTTGTCCCGGGCGTCGCCGAAGGGCACGAAAACGTTCTGGCCCAGAAAATCGAGGTCTTTCCAAAACTCGATGCCCTGCGCCTCGCCGTCCCAACGCGCCGCGTAGGTCAGGCCGCCGGAAAATGCGCTGCGGCCGGCCTGGATCAGGAGGCGCCAGTCCGTTTTCAGCCTCTCGAGGTCGTTCGCCCGGCGACGATTCTCGTTCGCAGCGCGCGTGACCGTGCTGTCGGGCGATTCCGTTCCAAGCGAGAGCACGTCGACGCCGGCGAGTTCCGCCAAGAGCCCGATGTGCGTGATGAAGTTGCTCCAGAAACTGAACAATTCGCGCTGCGTCCTGGCTGTGGTCAACATGACCTGTCCGGCCCAACCGCCGCTTTCCGAGGCGACCAGTTGCGGCAGCAGCGTGACATCCAGCCCCAGGTTTCTGGCGCGCATGATCGTCGCGAACAACGCCGAATCTTCGGCCTGGGTCCAGATTTTGGGGCCCTCCCCGAAGAAACGAGGCTCGCTTTCTTCGAGCGCGCTGCACCACGATAACGCTACTGCGCTCGCACCGAGCTTGCGCAGCTTTGCGAGACTTCTTTCAGAGGCGCGCGAACCGAAACCCGCGCAGATTGGGTCCGACTTGGGCCGGCTGGGGAGCAGGCACGCGCCGCGCCGCGCGGGCAGCGCGAGTGAAGCCCGATGACGCTCCACGCGCGCATTTCGGACTGCATCCAATTCGCCCTCGAGCGCGCGCGCGAGCCAGGCGCGAAACACTTCGTCGCCGGGCAGCAGGGTCGTTTCCGGCTTCGCCGCCCATTGCTTGGCGGCGAAGTCGGCGCCTTTCAGTTCCTCGCAGCAAAGCAACAGCGCGGCCCGCAAAGGCTGAGCGACATGGGGAGAAAGCCGCGCGTCTTCGCGCGTGAGTTGCTCCACGCTCGGGACCAGTTCGCCGGTCCACAGGTAAGCGAGCCAGTTCTTGCGTGAGCGGCCGAACCAGGAATCGCAAGCCGCCGCGGCAACGCCGTCGAGCAGCCAGGCTGCGGCGGGTTCTCCCGCGGAAACGAGTGCTGTCGAGCGCGCAAGTTCGAAGGCCGAATTGTCCGGCCAGGCCGCCACATGCACGAGCGACAACTCGGCTTGGAGCTCGAGCGGGCGCAACTGCGCCGCGCCGCGCACGCGGCAGACGCGCGCCAGCTCGTCGGGCGTCTCGAAGACTCGTATGCACAGGCGCGTCGGAGCGTCGAAGGGCGTGATCTGCTGCAGACGTTGGCGCACGCCGCTGCAGGCGCGGTCCAGGCCTGCGAGCCAGCCTTCTTCCGCGGGCGCATCGAAGGACTGCGCTGCGATCCAATCGAAGTCCAGGCGCTCGGCGCGTTGCCCGTCTCGCGTGAGTCCCGCTTCCACGGCGGCCACGTCAATCTCACCTGCCGCGGAAACCGCGCCGGAACTCTCGACCGTCCCTTCGCGTTGAACGGCTCCGCCGCGAATCAGTTGCCAGCCCAGGCGCGAGGTCGGAGTCCAGTCGCGCACGCGCTTCAGCATCGGACGAACGTCGTTGCCGAGCACGATCTCCAGGACCGCACCGAATCGTTCGGGGTCCGCGACGGTCGCGATCAAGCCGTCGCCGCGGCCGACGAATTCCTCGCCCTGGAAGCGAAATCCGTCGGGAAGCCGATCGACCCCCAGGCGCGCCAGCGCGGCTTCAGAGCCCGGCGAGCTCGGTGTCCCGATCCAGATGCGCGGCGCGCTTCCGAAGTCGGGTGTCTGCCGGCCTGCGATCGCGATTTCGAACGTCAGATCCTGGGGGGGGTGGCGCGCGAAACTCGCTCGCACGATTTCAAGTGCGGCCTTGTCGGGAACGCTGACGTAGCAGCGCTTCGAAGCAGCCAGGCTCTGGTGCAGATCGAAGCCGGTCGCGGGTCCGGCTTCATGGCCGCAGGCGCCGAGAAGGCTGAAGCCGAGTATCCGGCTCAGCGCTGCGCACGCGGCCCCCCAAGAGCCACGGGAGTCGAATTTCGGGGGCCGCATCGAACTCGAATTCTACGCATGGAAGCGCGCGCATCCAACGCGGCAGCGGCCGTCGCGCGCGCTGTTTTCAGGGACTTGCGCGCGGAATCGTGCTCGATCCTTCCACCTTGGTGGCTGGAGCCGGAGAATCCCGCGCACGTGTACCAACTCCTGAGACCGCTCCTGTTCCGAATCGATCCGGAGACCGCGCATGCGCGCGCGCTCTGGATGGCACGTCTTGCCGGCCGCATCCCACCAGCGCGCCGCTTGTTGGCCAAGACCGCGCGGGTCGAGAGTCCGCGGCTTCGCTTGCGCGCCTTCGGCCTCGAGTTCGAGAATCCGGTCGGCATCGCCGCGGGCTACGACAAGGAGGGTCGGGCAGTCGCGGGACTGGCGGCGCTCGGCTTGGGCCACCTCGAACTCGGTACGGTGACCTTGCGCGCCCAGCCTGGAAATCAGCGGCCGCGCGTGCATCGCTTCGTACAGGAGTGCGCGCTGGTCAACAGCATGGGTTTCCCCAACGCCGGCGTTGACGCGCTGCTGGCCCAGGAACTTGGGCCGCGCGGCAAGTGCAGCCTGGGCATCAACATCGGCAAGAACAAGGACACGCCGCTGGAGAACGCCGCCGCCGACTACTGCAGCTTGGTCGAACGCGTCAGCGCGGTGGCGGATTACATCGCCGTGAACATCTCTTCCCCGAACACTCCGGGATTGCGCAAGCTGCAGGATCGCGCGGCAATCGAAGCGCTGCTCACGGCGGTGGCGAAGACCGCCGCGGCCCAAAAGCGGCGCGTGCCGCTGCTGGTCAAGATCGCGCCTGACCTTTCCGAAGCGGAAGTCGACGACGTGCTCGAAGCCATCGCGCATGCCGGGATCGACGGTGTGATCGCCACGAATACGACCACGGATCGCAGCGGTTTGCCCGCCGAGGCTGCCGCGCTCGCCGGCGGAACCAGCGGTGCACCGCTGACCGCACGCGCCTGTGCAATGACGCGCCTGCTGGCGAAGCGCACACACGGTCGCCTGCCGATCGTCGGCGTCGGCGGGATCCTCACGCCCAAGGACGCGGTCGATCGGCTGCGCGCCGGGGCCCACATGATCCAGCTCTACACCGGCCTGATCTATGCGGGCCCGTTCCTGGTGCGCAGGGTGCTCGAGGAACTGCTTGCGACGCTCGAGCGCGAGGGCCTCGGCTCGGTCGAAGAACTCGGCGCTGCTGCGCGCTGAGCGCTGTCGCGACGGGAGCAGGCAACGACCGCCGCCGCTATTGCGGCTTGCGCGACGGGAACCAGCGTTCGCGAGCGACCGTGTCCGCGCAGATCTTCTTCAGGTGGGGCTCGATCTCGCGGAAGGGCCCACCGTTCAATACGGCGAGCGCGGCGCCGATCGCGCCCTGGGCCTGCTTCTCGTACGGGTCCGCGTTTTCCTGCAGTTCGACGACCTGTGCCTTCAGCAGCGCGATGAACTGCTTGTCGCGCGCGATCGCGAGCGCGCAAGCCGCGGCGGTCTTCGCGCGCGGATCCTTGCCGGCCAGGGAAGCTTGCAACAGTCCCTGGACTTCCGGATCGGCCGTAGCGAAGCCCAGCCCGGCGATCGAATTCCAGCGCAGCAGTTCTTCCTTGTCGGTCTTCGCGCGCTTGATCAAAGCGGCACGTGATTTCGGATCGTTCGCGCCCGCGCTGCCGATGGCGCGCAGGATGTCCTTCTTGATCGCGACGTCGTCTTCCTTGAAGAGCGCGGTGTTCATCGCCTTGACCGATTCGGGCGCTGCGAGTTGCTCGAGCGCAACCGCGGCTTCTGCGCGCACGTCGAGGTCGGCATCGCTGAGCGATTCCGAAACGAGCTCCCAATAGCCCGGAGGCGAGACCACGCCGATCAGGTGCAGGATCTGAGCGTGAAAGCGCCCGCCGTTTTGACCGCGGCCACCGCCACCGCCACC
>JAYUOR010000011.1:0-2280 GCA_043760765.1 Planctomycetota bacterium
GAGCCTGCGCTTCGCGAACTCAAGAGCGCCGGCATTCCGGTCGTGCTCGTCGACCGCGGTCTCGATTGCGATCCAGAACTCTATGCCACTTTGATCGCGAGCGACTTCGTCGCCGAAGGCCGCATGGCCGCGGAATGGCTGATCGCGCACACACAAGGCGAAGTGCGCGTGGCCGAAATCGAAGGTACAGCCGGCTCCGACCCGGCGATCGATCGCAAGAAAGGTTTCGACGAGCGCGTCGCGACAGAGCCGCGTTTCAAGATCGTCAAGAGCCTCAACGGCCAGTTCGAACTTCCCAAGGGCAAGGAAGTCATGGAAGCGATCCTCAAGAGCGAGCAGAACAGGATCGGCGCGGTCTATGCCCACAACGACGACATGGCGCTCGGCGCGATTCAGGCCATCGAAGCGGCGGGCCTCAAGCCCGGCAAGGACGTGCTCGTGATCTCGGTCGACGCCACTCGCGCGGCCTTCGACGCGATCATCGAGGGCAAGCTCTCCTGCGCGGTTGAGTGCAGTCCGCTGCTCGGACCGCAGGCCTTCGATGCGATCGAGCGCATCGCGAAGGGCGAGAAAGTACAGAAGCGCATCGTCGTCGCTGATCGCCTGTTCGACGCAACCAACGCCGCTGCCGAGCGGCCGAATCGGAAGTACTGAAATGTTGCCGGCCATCCTCCTCGCGTTCGCCGTACAGGATCTGCCCAAGCCGCTCGTGGCGGTTCCGTTCGAAAAAGTTCGACTGCACGATTCCTTCTTCGCTCCACGCATCGAGACGAACCGCAAGGCGACGATTGAGGCGTGTCTGAAGAAGTGCGAAGAGACCGGCCGGCTCAAGAACTTCGCCGTCGCGGCCGGCATGGTGAAGGGCGAGCACGAGGGTTTTCTCTACAACGACTCCGACGTTTACAAGGTCATCGAAGGTATCGCCTACTCGCTCAAGGCCACGCCCGATCTCGCTCTCGAGGCGCGCACCGACAAGATTATCGATTGGATCGCGGCGGCGCAGCGCGCCGATGGCTATCTCAATACGTATTGGCAGCTCGTCGAGCCCGACAAGAAGTGGACAAACATCCAAAGCGGCCACGAGCTCTACTGCGCCGGCCATTTGATCGAAGCCGCGGTTGCGTACGAAGCGGCGACGGGCAAGCAGAAGTTGCTCGACACGGCGCTGAAGCTTGCCGCGCACATCGATCACGAATTCGGCTGGGGTCGACACCAGGAGCCGACCGGACATCCGGAACTCGAACTCGCGCTGATGAAGCTGTGGCGGCGCACAGGCGAAGAGCGCTGGCTGAAACTCGCCGGCTTCTTCGTCGACGTGCGCGGCAAGCAGGACCGCGGGACCAAGCTTTTTGGCGAATACGCCCAGGACCACGCGCCCGTTCGCGATCAGAGTGAAGTCGTCGGCCACGCCGTGCGCGCGATGTATCTCTACAGCGGCATGGCCGACGTCGCCGCGGCGAATGGCGACCGCACGCTCTTCGCACCGCTCGAACGAATCTGGGACGAACTCGTCCAGCGCAAGCTGTACGTCACCGGCGGCATCGGCAGCTCGGGCTCGAACGAGGGCTTCAGCGTGCCCTACGACCTGCCCAACGACAGCGCGTACTGCGAGACTTGCGCCGCCATCGGGATGGGATTGTGGAACCAGCGCATGTTCCTGTTGACGCGCCAGACGAAGTACGCAGACGTGCTCGAGCGCGAAGTCTACAACAACGTGCCGGCGGGTGTGTCGCTCGATGGGAATAGATTCTTCTACGACAACCCGCTCGCAAGCCGCGGCGATCACCATCGCGTGCCGTGGTTCGATTGCTCGTGCTGCCCGAGCAACATCGTTCGGTACCTGCCGGGAATGGGCGAGCGGCTGTATGCGGCGTCAGGAAGCGACTTGTACGTCGTGCTGTACGCCGCGAGCGACGCGAAGGTCGAAGTCGCGGGCACGCAGGTTGGCGTGACCCAGGACACGGACTATCCGAAGTCGGGCACGGTGAAAATCACATTTGCCCCGACGAAACCGGCGCGCTTCACAGTTCACCTGCGCATCCCGGATTGGTGCACGGAGCCGCGACTCGCAGCGCCCGAACAGTCGGGCAAACGCCAGAAGACGCCCGGCTCGGATGAATACGTGATCGAGCGCGAATGGCGCGCGGGCGACGCGCTCACGCTGGAACTTCCGATGCAAGCGCGCCGCATCCACGCGGATCCAAAGGTCCAAGCCGATGTCGGTCGCGTCGCGATCGCGCGCGGTCCGATCGTCTACTGCTTCGAGGCGGTCGACAACGC
>JAYUOR010000012.1:0-2278 GCA_043760765.1 Planctomycetota bacterium
GCTGATCTTCTTCACGCTCGGTTGCATGGGCTGGCTGGCCGGGACCTGATCCAGCGGTCTGAGCGCACGCCGGAAACTGCGCACCAGTGCTGAGTCGGCTGTGCAAGCCGACTCGCATTGGCGTACCTCGCGCTTCACCTCGCCCAGCGGTTGCTCTAGAACTTCTGCATGGCAAGCAAGACACGCACGCGGCACAAGCCTGCGGACTTCGGACTCGACAAACTTTTCCGCCCGCGTTCAGTGGCCGTGATCGGCGCGTCGCGGCGGCCCGGCTCGATCGGTTGGCAGGTGTTGCACAACCTGGTCACCGGCGGCTTCGAGGGGAAAGTGTTCCCGGTCAATCCGAACGCGGACGTGTTGCATTCGATCAAGTGCCACAAGAGCGTGACCGCGATCGAGGATGCGATCGATCTTGCGGTCATCACGGTGCCCAAGGCGCTGGTGCCGCGCACGATCGCGCAATGCGCGAAGAAGAAAGTCGGCGCGGTGGTCGTGATCACAGCCGGTTTCCGGGAGACCGGTCCCGAAGGCGCGCGCGCCGAGGCCCTACTTCTCGAGGTCGTGCGCCGCCACGGCATGCGCCTGGTCGGCCCCAATTGCATGGGCATTCAGAACGCGGAAGCCGGCGTGCGGCTCAATGCGTCGTTCGCGCGCACGTTTCCAAAGGACGGTCCGGTCGCCTTCGTGTCGCAATCGGGTGCCATGGGCGAAGCGATCCTGGCCCATGCCGATCACATCCACCTCGGTGTGGCGATGTTCGTCTCGATGGGCAATCGCGCGGACGTCTCGGCCAACGATCTGATCGAGTACTGGGGCCGCGAAGATTCGATTCGCTGTCTGCTCCTGTATCTGGAATCCTTCGGCAACCCGCGCAACTTCGTTCCGATCGCGCGCCGCGTCAGTCGCGTGAAGGCCATCGTCACGGTCAAAGCCGGCCGTTCGAGCGCCGGTGCCCGCGCGGCGAGCAGCCACACGGGTGCTCTGGCCGGGGCCGACGTTGCGGCCGATGCGTTGCTCAAGGAATGCGGCGTGCAGCGCGTCGATTCGGTCGAGGAATTGTTCGACGTCGGCCTGGCGCTGGCCAAGTTGCCGCTGCCCGCAGGCAATCGCGTGGCCGTGCTGACCAACGCCGGCGGACCGGCAATCCTGGCCACCGACGCCTTGGTGAGTTCTTCACTCGAGATGGCGCAACTGACCAATTCGACCAAGACCAAGCTGCGCAAGTTGCTGGTGCCCGAGGCCTCGGTCGCCAATCCGGTCGACATGGTCGCGAGTGCAAGCGCGGAGAACTATCGCAGCGCGCTCGGCGTGCTGCTCGCGGATCGCGGTGTCGATTCCGTGCTGGTGATCTTCGTTCCGCCGATCACGCACGATCCGGTCGCGGTCGCGCGCAGCGTCTTCGATGCCGCGCGCGGTTCGACCAAGCCCGTGGTGGGTTGCTTCATGTCCCGCGACGAGGTTCTGCAGGCGATCGCCGAGGAAGCCGAGCAGGATTGGGTGCCGGTCTACCTGTATCCCGAGTCCGCGGTGCGCGCGCTAGCTGCGCTGGAGGAACGGCGCAAGATCTTGGCGCGTCCGATCGGCAAGCTGAAACGCTTCCGCGTCGACATCAAGGCCGCGAAGGCCGCGCTCACGCCGGGCTGGCTGGGCGTGAAAGCGCGTCGCGCGTTGTCCAAGGCCTATGGAATTCCCGCGGTCGCCGGCGGATTGGCGACCACTGCGCGCGAAGCGATCGCGATCGCGGAGTCGGTCGGCTATCCCGTGGTCGCCAAACTCTCGGTGCCGGGCATCGTGCACAAGTCCGATGTCGGTGGCGTGCTGCTCAACCTGCAGGACGAGAGCGCCGTGCGCGCCGCGTTCGCCAAGTTGCAGCACCCCGATGCCGAAGGGGTCAACATCCAGAAGATGCTCGCGGGCGGCCGCGAAGTCGTGATCGGCCTAGTGGCGGACCCGGCCTATGGCCCGGTCTTGATGTTCGGCCTCGGCGGTATCTACGTCGAGGTGCTCAAGGACGTTTCTTTCGCGATCTGTCCGGTCAGCGATGTGCGCGCCAGGGAGCTGATCCGCGAGATCCGCGGCTGGCCGATCCTCGCCGGCGTGCGCGGTCAGGCTGGGATCGACGAAGCGAAACTTGTCGACGTGATTCAGCGGCTTTCCCAACTCGCGCTCGAGCACCCCGAAATCACCGAACTGGAAATCAACCCCTTGCTCGCTTTTCCCACGGGAGTTTGCGCGGTCGACATGCGCTGCTGCGTGAAGTGAACGCGCATCGCCCGGC
>JAYUOR010000013.1:0-5689 GCA_043760765.1 Planctomycetota bacterium
CAGCCAGCGAACCTGCACGAGCCCGGGCAATGCAGCCAGCACGATCCCGAGCAGCACGCGCGGCCTGGCCCGCGCGTCGCAGAACGGCGAGAGTGCGCACACGAGCGTGGCCGATGCGGCGGGCCAAGCGCTGGAAAAATCGAGCAGCAGCGCAAGTCCATGGAAGAGCGCGCACAGTCCGATCCAGGGCCGCTTGCCATGCCGCAGCGCGTGCGACGCACAGGCCAGTGCGGCAAGCGAGAGCATCAGCGCCGCGGCCGCGGGGCCGGGACTCAGAAAAGGATCGAGCGCGGCGTGACCGCGTTTGGCGCCGAGCGAAGCGAGACAACCTGCGAACAACGCCAGACAAGTCGAGATCGCGGCACGCCGTGAGTCGCTCCACAGCACCGCGGCGATCTGGAAGAGCAGCACGGGCGTCAGGAGCAGTGCGAAGACCGAGAGCAGCGCGTGCACGAGCGTCGGTGCGCGGGCCAACGCTCGCATGCCGAAGGCCGCGAAGGCATCGGCGGCCCAGGCCCGCGACCATGCTTCGCCCGCCAGCCATGGATGCAGAGGAGGCAGCGAACGATCCGCGGAGATCGCCAGCGCGGCGCGCAGCACTCCCGCGCCGGCGAAACGTGGCTCGTTTCCGCGCAGCAGCAGGAGACCTGCGCACAGCGCGAGCAGCGCGGCCAAGACGAGGATCGAGGATTGAGCACGAGACCAGGGCACGATCCGAACACTCCTGCGCAGGGAAGCCAGGTGCGCCACGGCGCAGGTCAGCGCGGTAGCGACCAGCGCGTCGCGGCCGTCGAACACGAGGTGCCAGGCGCCCCACAGCAGGCCGCTCAGGAAAGGCGAGAGCGCAAGCGTGAACAGCGCGAGCTTGAGCGGGTCTACGGGCGTTGGACTCCAACGCGCCAACAACGGCAGCGCCGCGGTCGCGAGCAAGGCAACCCCGGCGCAGCCCGGCAGGCTCCAGGCGGGCAACGCTCCGAGCAGAGCGAGCGCCGCCATGAGCGCCAAGGCAGCGAGCACGATGGCGAAATTGTCGAGCCGCGCACTACGGGCCGATGGGGTCACCGAAGTGACGCCAACGGGCAGCGCCGAATCGACCTCGTTCATCGGCACTAGTGCTGGGCAATGACGCCGAAGGCCGCCCGCTCCAACTCCAGCTCCGCGTGCAGTTTGGCGCACACATCGGGCCGCGACGAAGCGATGTCGATGCGCTCGGCGGGATCGGCGATGCGATCGAAAAGCGCGAGCTTCTGCACGCCCGCCTGCGTGGTTTCGACCAACGCGAACTCGCGCGTGCGCAAACTCCGCGACTCATTGGGGCCGTAGAGTTCCGCGAATGCGGGGCGATGCTCGAATTCGAACTTTTTGTAGGAATCCAGCACGGGCAACAACGACCTGCCGCTCTCCACACGCTCGCGCACGCTGAGCGCGGGCAGGCCGAACCAATCGCACAGCGTCGGCGCAATGTCCTCGATGCCCACCTGCTCGGCCATCACGCGCGAGCCCGTCATGGAAGCCTGGTGCACGAACAACAGCGGCACCGAGAGGACATTCGCCGTCAAGCGAGCGCTGCCCCAAGCACGCGGTGAGCCCTCGCCCAACTCCACTCCGTGCAGTCCTGCGAAGACGAACAGCGTCTGCCTCCAACGCGTGCCTGCAGGGCCGAGGTTGCGAATCGACAGCACCAGCGTGCGCACGCTTGCCGCTACGCGCGCGACATCACCGTCGTACAGATCAACGAGCCGCGCGCGATCGGGATCGCCGGCCTGCGCCTCGCCGCGCTCGAGTTTCGTGAGGTAGGCGACCGAGCCGTCGGCTGGACCGCTGTAATTCGGATCGGAATACAAGCGCGAGAAATCCAGCACGCCTGGTGCTTCGCCGGGCAGTGGCGGCGCTCCGCGCGGATCGTAGGGCGGATCGCAGCCCGCGAGATGCACCCACACGAACCAGGGCCGGGCGGGATCCGCTTCCGCCTGCTCGAGCCATTGGCGCGCCTGGTCGATCGTGACCGCGTCCGAAGCACGGTAGGTCCAAGAATCGAATCCCTGGTCGAGCCCGCGCGCTTCTCGCAGCCACACTCCGGAAGTGAACGCCGCGGTCCTCAAGCCGGCTTCGCGAAAGCGCTCGGCAATCGTCGTCGCTTCGTTCTCCAGCGCGCGGTCTTCGCCTGGATCGGCGGCGACGGAAGCGTGCGTGCCCGTCATGAGCGAACACAACGCAGGGAACGTGCGAGGTCCGTTGGTAGAGGCATCGGCAAAAAGCACGCCCTGCTCGGCGAGATCGTCCAGCGCAAGCGCCCGCACCTGCTTGCGCTCCTCTTCGGTCGCGGGCCACGCGCTCGTCGGTCGCGAGTACATGTAGGCCGAAAGATGGTCCTTGCGCAACGCTGAGGTCGTCACGAGGAGAACGTTTTGCGGCGGATGTCCCGGACGATGATTGTTGCCACGCGAACAGCCCGTGGCCAACGCGCAGATCAGTAGCCAGCTCAGGCACACTCGTGGGCACCAAAGTGTCATCGCGATCTGCTTCACGCGGGGTTCTCGTCACGGGTTTCGCGTTCGAGCCACTCGCGATAGCGTGGGCTCATTTCGGCGGGCGCAATGGCGATGCACTCGGGCACGTCGTAGGGGTGAGCGCGCTCGAGCCAGAGCATCAACTCGCCAATGCGCGAGGCATCGGTCTTCGCGATCAGGAGCACCTCCGTGGCGCGTTCGACGCTGCCTTGCCAACGATAAATGCTGAAGGCGCCGGGGATGCCGTTGACGCAGGCTGCCAGCCGTTGCTCGACCAGCTCGCGGGCCATGCGCTCCGCCGTGCCGTAGTCGGGAGCGCTGATCAGGACGACTCGTGCGGATTCCATGGGCATGGTGGTAGGTGTGCGCGAGGCGAGCCCATGCCCGACATCAAGTTCTCGCTCGTGCATGGATCAGGATAGCCTCACAAGCTCGGGCGTGCAGCACGATCGTCGGCCCACTAGAATCCACGCCCCCATGTCGATCCTGGCCAATGCCGTCCTCGGAGTGCTTCCACACGTCCCAAAGCCCGTGATGCGCCTGTTCGCGCGCAATTACATCGCCGGGGAGACGCTGCCGGAGGCGCTCGCGAAACTCGGCGAGCTCGCTCAGCAGGGCCATGCCGGGATCCTCGACATTCTCGGCGAGGATGTGGCCAGCGAGGCGGCCTCGCGCGCGGTCGTCGATCAATACGCCGCGGCCGCAGCCGCACTCGCGGACGGCAGGCTTGATTGCTACGTCTCGGTCAAGCCGACGCACGTGGGCCTCAGACTCGGTCAGGCACTTGCGCTGGAGCAATATTCGAGGCTCGCCGGCCTGCTGAAAACGAACGGCCAGTTCCTGCGCGTCGAAATGGAGGACGCGACGACTACGGACGCGACGCTGGCGATCTTCGAGGCGCTGCGCGAAAAACACGACAACGTCGGAATCGTGCTGCAATCGCGCCTCTTGCGCACACCGGCCGACATCAACCGCTTGCGGCCCGGCCCACTCGCGGTGCGCATGGTCAAGGGCATCTACCTCGAGCCCGCGACGATCGCGCACACGGAGCCGGAGCCGATTCGCGCTGCTTACGTCGAGTGCACGAAGCTCCTCATCCAGCGGCGTGCGAGAGTTTCCTTCGCCACGCACGACGAGCTGCTCGGCGAACGCCTGCTGCCCCTGGTCGTGGCCGCCGGGTATTCGAAGCGCGACTACGAGTTCCAGGTGCTGCTTGGCGTGCGCCGGGAATTGTGGGCGCTGTGGCAGGCGGCCGGCCATCCGGTGCGCGTGTACGTGCCGTTCGGGCCGGAGTGGAAGCCCTATTCACTGCGCAGGATGCGCAAGAACCCGCAGATTTTCTGGCACGTCGTTCGCGCCAGCTTCGGTCTACGCTAGACGCTCGCTGCCTAGCACCTGTTCCGTTCGAGTACGGACCGCACGGGATCGAGGCACCTACTTGCCCAGCGACAGTCTGCGCGCGAGAACTTCCGAGAGCACACCCGTGCGCAGGATCTTCTTGGCGGTGGCCTGGAAATCGTAGGCCACGCGATGCCAGGTCACCTGGTGATCCTCGAGCACCATGTAGCAAGCGCGGTTGTCGCCGTCGCGCGGCTGGCCGACCGAGCCGACGTTGACGAACGCTTTCGCGTCGCTCGGCAGGGGCATGGAAATCGTCGTATGGCCGCCCAGTCCGTGGAACACAAGATCCTCGCTGTGCATGCCGGGGTGGTGAGTGTGCCCCGCGAAAGCGATGCCTTCGAAGGAATCGAAGATGGCGCGCAGCTTCTCGGGGTTCAAGAAACCGTCGGTCGAGAGCACGTACTCGCGCACCGGATCGCGCGGGCTTCCGTGGACGAACAGGAAACGGCCTTCGCGATGTGTCAGCACGAGTTCCTTCAGCCAACGCCAGCGCGCCTTCTTCTCGCTCATGCTGTACCAGTTCGGTTGCATGCGCGCGCGCGTGAACTCGAGCGCCCCGCGTGCGTGCGGATTGAAATCCGAGGCATCGCGGAACAGCCCTTCGTCGTGATTGCCCATTAGGCAAAGCTGCGTGTGCCCGCGCACTAGATCGACGCAAAATTCAGGCTCAGGCCCGTATCCGACCACATCTCCAAGGCAGTAGACCGTCGTGATCGCCAGCGACTGGATATGCGCAAACACTGCCTCGAGCGCTTCGCGGTTGGAGTGCAGATCGGAGATGATCGCGATCTTCATCGTCTAGCCACCCCACATTTCCAGTGCGGCCGCCACTAGGCGTTGCTTGGCTTCCGCGAGCGGCAGCTTTATCGTCGCACCCGATGCCTTCGCGTGTCCTCCGCCTTGAAAGCGCCGCGCCAGGGCGTTGACGTCGCGCGAGGTCTTCGAGCGCGCGGACAGCTTGCACGTGCCGTCGCGGCTCTCGCGCAGGAACAGCACGACTTCGACGGCCTCCACGGCGCGCACGAGGTCGAGCACGGCATCGGAATCGGCCAGGTCGAAGGCGTCCGCCGCGGCCAGCGGCAGATCGATGACGGCGAGCTTGCCACCGTCGAAGTACTCCAGGCGCCCTAGCGCGCGCGCGATTCCGCGTGGCTCGTCGCGGCCAGAGCGCTGATAGATCGAATTGTACAGCGCCGACGGGACGACTCCGGCCGCCACCATTTCGCTGATCGCCAGAAACACTTCCGCATCGGTGTTCGAGTACTTGAACCAGCCGGTGTCCGTGACGATCGAGGTGAACACGCCGCGCGCCCCCGCGGCATCGATCGCGACGCCAAGCTCTCGAGCCATGCGCCAGACCAGCAGCCCCGTGGCGGCCGCGCGCACATCCACGAACGCTTCGTCCCACCACGGCCCGCCGTGCGAAATGTGGTGATCGATGACGAGCTTCTTCGAACCCGCGGCGCGCACGGGCGCGGCCAGCGGGCCACAGCGCTCCAGTTCACAGAAGTCGAGGAACACACTCACGTCGTGGGCCGGTAGTTCGCCGCCGGAGTAGACGCGATAGCGTGTCGCCTCGGCCAAGTAGTCCAGGGTCGGCGGAAGCGGCTCGCTGTTCAGTACCCAAACTTCCTTTCCGAGCGCCGTCAGTACTCGCGAAAGCGCGGCCTGGGCGCCAAGACAATCGCCGTCCGGTCGGACGTGGCCCAGCAGCAGGAATCGCTTGCCTGTGCGCACGAGCTCGAGCGCACGCGACTGTTCGTTGGAGAGCGGCGGAT
>JAYUOR010000014.1:0-2276 GCA_043760765.1 Planctomycetota bacterium
GTGTTCATGGTGATCACGCTGGACGGATCTCAGGTGGTGCCCGCGGTCACGACGACAGCGAGCGGTGCCGGAGTCGTCGCCATCGACACGGCTTCGAACACGGCGGTGTTCACCATGGATGCGGGCGGCTACTCCGGCACGGAGCTGCAGGCCAGCGTGCACGGCTTCGCACCGGTCGGCGGCACGGGTCCGCTCCTGTTCACGCTGTCCGCGGGTGACCACAAGGTTGCGGTCTGGAATTACGCCGAGGTGGACGAACCTCTGATCCTCGCCGGCCAGACCTACGTCGAGATCACCAGCAGCGGTTTCCCCCTCGGCGAACTGCGTGGTCAGATCCGGCCAGGAAGCGCGAACCCCGGGTTCTACTGCACCGCCAAGTTGAATTCCTGTGGGAGTTCGCCCGCGATGCTGTTCCTCGGAAGCTCGAGCGCATCCGCAATCACGGGCTTTCGCGTCGGCGCAATCCACACGCGTGCTCAGAAGTCGGGACTACTTCTGTACTCGAGCGCAGGGCCGGCCGCCACGCCTTTCTCGGGCGGCATCCTGTGCATCGCGACGCCGCTCAAACGCGGCCCCGTCAAGTTCGACGTGACCGGCACACCTGGTTCGTGCGACGGAGTCTTGTCGATGGATCTGAACCAATTCGCGGCCAGCCTCGGAGGCGGAAGTCCCGCGCCCTACATGACCATGATCGGCACGCCGATCACGATCCAGTGGTGGGGACGCGACACGGTTGCGCAGGGGGCGCTGTTGAGCAACGCGCTCTCTTATATTGTGGGCCCCTGACCGAAGCGGGTTTATCCGGGTGCCGGTGAGTAGCGCACGGTTGTAGTTGCAGGCCTCGCGGGCAGCGGACGCAACCTTCGGGGTCGCGTGCGAGGGTGGCCACGCTCGAAGTGTGCACATTCGAGCGCGCGAAGGCGGCTGCGCTCGGGCCACTCGCTTGGTTGGCCGAATGGCTACGAAGCAATGTACTTCAACGCTCGCGCCATCGGCTCGCGAGGCGGATACGACGGCGAACCTCGTGCTGAGGGACTACGCATCCGGTGAAGCCTCGGCAGCGGTTGCGAATCGCGCTAGACAATTCGCCTCTCACTGAATTGCGATCGATCACCTCAAGAGCAGATCGCCCCCCGCTCCTCTGTGATCCCTTCCGAAGAAAAGACCGCAGCCGAGCAGAGGGCGCGAAGGCAAGTCCGCCGATCTACGGAACGAAAGTCGCCTTGATCGCATTCGAAGTGTTCACGCTCGTCCCGCACGGACCGAGCGGATCGCGGAACCAGGACTGAAAGCTCATCGTCGACCCCGAGAGAATCCAACCGGCCGGCGGGAGATTCGAAATCGAGTACGCAGACAGCCCCGGCCCGTTGTTCCACATGCCCGACGGTCCAGTGCTCTGGGGCTGAAGTCGGTAAACGGGGCCGCTGAGGCAGCGCAGTCCGTCGAAGAACGGCGTCGCCGGAATCGCGTTGGGGCTCATGAGCAGCAGGCCGGGGCGGTTCGGCGGCATTTGGACCGTGGTCAGCACAAGGTTGTCCGCGCTGACGCTGGTCGATCCCGACGCGGTCATGATCGCGCCCGCGCCAATCGAATTCAGGCAGCCGCCAGGCGGATAGAAATTTCCGCAGGGCGCCGGGGCCGCCGTGTTGCAGAAGCAAAAGGGGGTGATCAGAGGCGTCTGTGCCGATGCACGTTCGACGCCGGCGAATAGGCCAACGGCGATCAGGGCGGCACGAGTCAAGCGGGTCAACTGCGACATGGGATGAACTCCGAGGTGGGGCGGAAGGAAATGATTGGACACCCTCGAGTGACGCCTGTGTTCGGCTTTGGACAGGAAACCAGGATTTCTTGAAGGGGAGTCCGGCGCAATGCCTCCGGCAGCCTGAGCCAGCGGCCCGGACCCTTGTCGAGCGGGTTGCGGCGCAGGCTCTCGGCCGCGCGCCTAGCTGCGCAGCTACCGTGACGGCGTGGGCGCCCGAGGCACCGTGATCGTGCGCGCGATCACACGGAAATGCATGCGCCTCGTGGTAATCGCCGCTTCGCCCGCCAAGCGCGGAGCGGCGAAAGCGGTGAGTAGGACGATGGCAGAAGCGCAGAGCGATTCATCACGTCGCCGGGGAGAGTTCGGCAACGCGCGAGGCATGTTGTGCTGGGTTCCACATCGGCCTCAGCGTCCGCCTAGTCCTGGAACAAGCTCTTGCGGCGCGTTGATCTGCCAATAAAAGCTCGAAATGCCCTGGTTTTCTGCGTAGAACGAGGTTGTTCAAGCCCGACGT
>JAYUOR010000015.1:0-2268 GCA_043760765.1 Planctomycetota bacterium
CCAGGCAGGCCGCTTCCGCGCCATTTTCTGTCGCGCTCCTTGCCTCGCCTTCCCGCGCTCGCCCTCGCGACGGGACTTTTTCAACGGGCTGCTAGGCGCACGCTGAAAGCTGCTGCCAGGCTGGCAGGCGGCCTTGCTGGCCTACGCGCGCCATCTGCCAGGCTGGCAGGCGAGATTCCTGCTCCATTCTCGTAAAGCCTTGCTCTATAGCATCTTGCGCCTGGAGTGGGCCCTGGCACGCCGTTTGATTCCCGGGGGACAGTCCGTTCAAAGGAACTCATAGGAACATGGCTCAACAAGGCAAGATCATCGGCATCGACCTGGGCACCACGAACTCGGTGGTCTCCGTGATGGAAGGCGGGGAGCCCGTCGTCATCACCAACCTCGAAGGTTCGCGCACCACACCCTCCGTGGTCGCGTTCCAAGACGGCGGCAACCGTCTGGTCGGCGCGCCGGCGAAACGTCAGGCGGTGACTAACCCGACCCGAACGGTCGCGTCGATCAAGCGCTTCATGGGTCGGCGCCACCGCGAAGTGGCTCAAGAAGAAAAGCTCGTGCCCTACAAGCTCGTCGGCGGTTCGGAGGACCTCGTCAAGGTCGACGTCGACGCGAAGCAGTTCACCCCGCCGGAAATCAGCGCCATGGTTTTGTCCGCGCTCAAGGAAGCCGCGGAGAATCATCTTGGCGAGAAGGTGACGCGCGCGGTGATCACGGTTCCCGCCTACTTCAACGACGCGCAACGTCAGGCGACCAAGGACGCTGGCACGATCGCGGGCCTTTTCGTCGAGCGCATCATCAACGAGCCGACGGCGGCGACGCTGGCCTACGGCTTGGACAAGAAGAAGAGCGGTAAGGTCGCGGTCTACGACCTCGGCGGCGGCACGTTCGACATTTCGATCCTCGAGATCGGCGACGGAGTCTTCGAAGTGCTCGCCACCAACGGCGACACGCACCTTGGCGGAGACGATTTCGACCAGGTCTTGATCGATTGGGCTGCCGATTCGTTCAAGCGCGACTCAGGCATCGACGTCCGCAAGGATCCGATGGCGCTTCAGCGCCTGAAGGAAGCCTGCGAAAAAGCGAAGTGCGAACTGTCGAGTTCCATGCAGACCGATTTGAACTTGCCGTTCATCACCATGGACGCGTCGGGGCCCAAGCACCTGCATTACACGTTGAGCCGCGCTAAGTTCGACTCACTGACCGAAGCGTTGGTCGAGCGCACCAAGGGGCCCTGCCTGCAGGCGCTCAAGGACGCAGGCCTCGATCCGTCGAAGGTCAATGAAGTGATCCTGGTCGGTGGTTCGACGCGCACTCCCGCGGTCCAGGCCATGGTCAAGAAGATCTTCGGCCGCGAACCCAACCGGAGCGTCAATCCTGACGAAGCGGTCGGCATCGGCGCTGCGATCCAGGGTGGAATCCTGGGCGGCGAAGTTTCGGATGTGGTGCTGCTCGATGTCACGCCGCTTTCCCTGGGCATCGAAACGTTGGGCGGCGTCAGCACACGGCTGATCGAACGCAACACGACCATTCCGACTTCGAAGAGTCAGGTCTTTTCCACGGCCAGCGACAGCCAGCCGTCGGTCGAGATCCACGTGCTGCAGGGCGAGCGCGAGTTCGCGCGCGACAACCGCACGCTCGGGAAATTCCACCTGGATGGAATCGCTCCCGCGCCGCGCGGCATGCCGCAGGTCGAAGTGACGTTTGACATCGATGCCAACGGCATCTTGCAGGTCAAGGCCAAGGACAAGGGCACCGGCAAGGAGCAGCAGATTCGCATCGAAGCTTCTTCGGGACTCAGTCAGGCCGACATCGAGCGCATGCGGCGCGACGCCGAGGCGCACGCGGTCGAGGACAAGGCGCGGCGCGAACTGGTCGACATGAAGAACCAGGCCGAGCAGATGATCCACGAAGCCGAGAAGTCGCTGAAGGAACACAAGGACAAGTTGGCCGCGGAGGATGTGACGGCCATCGAGACCGCGAAGGCCGCGCTGAGAAAGGCCTCCGAGGGCGAGTCGAAGGAAGCGCTCAAGCAGGCGCTCGAGGAGTTCCAGCAGAAGGTGCAGAAGCTCGGCGAGGCCGTCTACAAGCAGCAGCAAGCCGGCAGCGCCGATGCGCCGCCTGCAAGTGCAGGCGGCCAAGCGGCGCCGGGCGCCGGGCAGCGGGCAAGTCCCGACGAGCCCGTCGACGCGGACTTCGAAGTCAAGGCGTAGTACCGAGTCAGGTGAATTCGTCCACAGTAAGGCCAAAGCCGGCGCCCAGGGGCGCCGG
>JAYUOR010000016.1:0-2266 GCA_043760765.1 Planctomycetota bacterium
TCGACGATCGGTTCGATCGCGCCGCGCGACGTGCCGAGTCGCTCGAGAATTTCCCTGCGCGAAACGACGGCCTCTTTCGTCCAGCGCGTCGCTCCGCCGACATCCATGTATTCGATGTAGCGCAACTCCGCGCCGATCGAACGCGCATAGTCGAGCATGCTCTCGATCTCGTCTTCGTTCGTGCCGCGCAACACGACCATGTCGAGCTTCAGCGGCACGAAACCAGCTGCGCCGGCGCGCGCGATTCCGGCAAGCACATTTTCGAGCGCGTCGCGCCGCGACAACTTGCGGAATCGATCGGGCTTCAACGTGTCCAAGCTCACGGTCAGGCGCTTCAGCCCGGCCTTGAAGAGACTCTCCGCCTGCGCCTCGAGCAGTACGCCGTTGGTGGTCAGCGCCAAGTCCTCGATGCCGGGTAGCGCGGCCAACATTCCGACCAGGACGTGCAGGTCGCGCCGCATCAAGGGCTCGCCGCCCGTCAGCCGCACGCGGCGCACGCCCAGTCCGGCGAAGACCCGCGTCAGCGCCGCCAGCTCTTCGAAGCGCAGGAGACTCGGCTGCGGCAGCCAGGCGTACTCCTCCTCGGGCATGCAGTAGGCGCAGCGCAGGTTGCAGCGATCGGTGACCGAAATGCGCAGGTTGCCGAGCGGGCGGCCGAGGCGATCGGCGGGGGCGGGGGGAGAGTCCATCAGCCCACCAATATATAGGGTGGCCCTCAAGACCGAGGCTCCGAAGGGTCGACTCCTGCGACGAAGTCCTTTCCAAGGAATCCGCATGACCTTCCCCGGCTCGAGAGCTCCTGGCTGGCGTCTGAAACCGATCGGCAAGTACGGTCTTCCGACTTCCGTCGACATCGAGAGCGCAGGCCTGACGCTGGGCCGCGATCCCTGGAACACATGCGTCATCTCCGGCGACCACTGGGGCATGGTCTCGCGCGTGCACGCGCGCCTGGAACTCATCGAGAATCGGCTCTTCGTCCGCGACCTCGATTCGTCGAACGGGACTTTCGTCAACGACGCAAAGATCGAAAGCGTTGAGCTCTGTTCCGGCGACGTGCTGAAGCTTGGTCCCGAAGGCCCCAGGTTCCTGATCTTCGAGGCCGTCGGAGCCGAAACGACCGAGATGGTCAGTGACAAGGCGCTCGTGAAGGCGGCCGCGCGCAGCGGCCTCGCCGGCCTCGGCGAGACGGCCGTGCTCAGTCTGAAGCGCGCGCTGGGCCTCGAAGAAGTGCACGCGAAGGCTTCGCGCTTCGAAGAACGCCAGAAGCACCAGATGCTGATCGCGGCTTCGAGTCTTTGCATGCTCGTCAGCGTCGGAGTGGTGGCCTTCTCGCATCTGAAGACCGCAGGCAAGGCCGATGTCGCGCGTGTCGAAAAAAATAGCGAAGCGCGAGCGCGGGAAATCTTGCGCGAGAGCCAACGTCGCGTCGGCGAAATCGAAGTGAAAACTGCCGAACTTCAGGGCGCAAACCAAGAATTGGCCGCAAGCATCGAACGCGGCTTGGTGAGCTTCGGCCGGGATCTCGAGCAGCGCATCGCCGATTCGTACGTGGCCCGAGAAGCCTGGGACGAAGAACGCATTGGCCTCGAAGCCCAGCGGCTTTTGCTCGAAACGCGCCTGGCGGAATTGCGCGGCGCGAACGACGCGTCCGTGGAAGAGACCGAGCTGCTCTCGAAGCGGCTCGACGAAACGCTGAACAATCTCTCGCTCTACAACCCGGTCGAAATCGAAGCCGAGAAGCTCAACGAACTCAAACACGTGCGCTCGGCCGTGGTGATGATCGAGTCGCGCGTCGTGTTCCGCGAGCCGGTCAGCAGACGCCTGCTGCATTCGTCATTGGATTCGCACGGCGAGTCGGCGATCAACCTGCGCGACGAAGGCAGCGTGCTCGACCAACGCTCGTCGGGTTCCGGTTTCGTGATTTCCGCGAACGGCTTCATCCTGACCAACGCGCATGTGGCCCTGCCCAGCAATTTCAGGGACCCGCTGGATGTCAACGAAGACAGTCAGGTCTTCCCCGAAGTCGAATTGGAAGTAGTCTTCTCCGGAACCTCCAAGCGCATTCCCGCGCACCTCGTCCAGGTGGACGACGATGAGGACCATGATTTCGCACTGATCCAGATCGAAGCCTTCGAGGGCATGCCGCACTTGCAGATCGTGGACCTCGAATCGCCGCCGCCCGTGGCGGGCACCGAAGTGTTCTTGTGCGGATTTCCGCTCGGGACCTTTGCCGTGCAGGAGGGCGACCGCGTGATCGCCTCGACGC
>JAYUOR010000017.1:0-5652 GCA_043760765.1 Planctomycetota bacterium
GGTGAGCAGGGCGGGCTCATCTGCGATTGGCTGGTTCAAAGTGCGGACGAAGCCGCGCGGGCGGCGTTACTCGCCTGGTTTTGCGCGCGCGCCGAGGCGGACGGTGCGACGCAACTCGTTGCGCTGCTCCCGGACACTGCTCCGGAATGGCTCGAGTTCCAGCGCGCGGGCTTTCGCGTGCTGCCCACCGAC
Organism: Planctomycetota bacterium; assembly: GCA_043760765.1. GTDB lineage: Bacteria > Planctomycetota > UBA1135 > UBA1135 > JADJQU01. The sequence continues at coordinate 193 of JAYUOR010000017.1, forward strand.
TACATCCTCGCCGCGCGTTGTTTCCGCGCGCCCTTCGATCGCGACTTCCTCTTCTGGCGCTGGTACTACACGCTCGGCGATACGGATCTCGTCTGATGGCCGACTACGAAATCCGAGCCCTGCGCCGCGGCGACGAGACTTCGCTGCTCGCGACGTTCAATCACGTCTTCGGCGCGCGCGATCCAAGCTTCAAGCCGCGCAGCTTCGCGGAATGGCGCTGGGCATTCGAACAAAATCCCGCGGGTCAGCGTGTCTTCCTCGCGCTGCATCAGGGCGAGGTCGTCGCGCAATACGCGGCGATCCCCGTGCGCGTCTGGATCGACGGCAAGACACACATCTTCGCTCAGATCGTCGACTCGATGGTGCACCCCGCCCATCGCGCCCGCGCGGGCCGGCCGAGCCTTTTCGTCGAGACGGCGCGCGCCTTTTTCGCCGCCTACGGCGGGCCGACGAAAGACTGGGTGCACTACGGCTGGCCGATCGCCCCCGTGCAGCGTCTGGGCGAGTACTACCTCGAGTACGACACGTTGCGCACGCAACTCGTGCTCGTTCGCGATCTCGCCGCGGCTCCTCGCGTGACAAGCGCCACGCGCGCGGCGGAAGTCTTGGACATCGAACGCTTCGACGAGCAGGCCAAGTGGCTTTGGGATCGCTGCGCCGACAGTCTGCGCGTCAGCACGATCTGCGACGGCGCGCACCTGAACTGGCGCTTCGTGGACCACCCGCGCCAGCAGTACACGCGCCACGGTGTGCGCGACAGCCAGGGCAGTCTGCGCGGTCTGTGCATCGCGCGCCGCGCCGATTTCGTCCAGCGCAACCTGTGGTGCATCGCGGAGTGGCTGGTGCCCGCGGGCGAAGTCGAAGTGGGGGAGGCGCTGCTCGAGCGCACGCTCGCGAGCGCCCGCCAGGCGAACGCGCAAGCCGTCGCCGTGATCCTGCCGGAGTGGTCAGTCTGGCATCGCTGGTTCCAGGAGCACGGTTTCCTGGCGCAGCCGACGCCGTACAGAACCGTGGCGCGGCCCTTTCATCCGCGCTTCGACGTCACGTGGTTGCGTTCGAACTGGTGGTACCAGTGGGGCGATTCTGACCTGGTGTGAGGTGGCCGCGCAGTCCCGGAGGCAGGCGCGCGGGCGCCGCGCAGACGACACCTGGAATAGAACGCGATGTGCGCGCTATAAGAGACGCGTGCAATCCTCTATCCAGGTCGGTCGAAGCTCAGTTCACGGGGCCCGCGCGGCGCGAGCGCGGGTACTGACGCTGCTGTTGTTCGTCTGCCTTGCGCTGCTCGCGAGCGGGCAGGAGCTCGCACCCAATCCTGCGCCCGTCGGCGCGGCCCTCGAGATTGTGCAATTGAGGATCTCCGGTCCCCTCGACGAGGGCACCCAGAGCCTGGTGCGGCGCGGGATCGAGACCGCCAAGGCCGGTTCGCGGACTTTGGTGATCGAACTGGACACGCCCGGCGGCGAGATGGAACTCATGTTCCAACTGGCGACACAACTCGCTGACGCGAACAAGGCCGGCGTGCAGACCATCGCCTGGATCCACGATCGCGCGTACTCGGCCGGCGCGCTGCTCGCGCTGTCGTGCGAGCGCATTTACATGCGCTCCCAAGGCGCGATCGGCGCGGCTTCGGTTGTGCAGCCGACGCCTGGGGGCGGCATTCAAGCGATCGAAGATCCGGTCGTGGCCGCCAAGTGGAATTCCGCCGTGCGTTCGGCCTTCCGAGCCTTTGCCGAATCCCACGGACGTTCGCCGGCGCTCGCCGAAGCCATGGTCGATCGGATGGTCGGCGCCAAGCAAGTGCGCACAAAGGACGGCGAACTGCGCGTGCTGACCGTCGACGAATACGAGGAGCAGCGCGCCGGAGCGGACGGTGTCCAACTGGTGCGCACGATCGCGGAGCGCGGCAACCTGGTCTCGCTCAGCGGCTCGGAGGCTGTCCTGTACGGCCTGGCCGATGGCGTCGCGGATTCGATCGGCGACCTGCTCGGCATGCTCGGATTCGCGGGCGCGAACATCGTGGCCATCGAACGCACGCGCTCCGAGGACTTCGCGACCTGGCTGGCGGCGGTGCACTACGTGCTGATCGGCATCGGCGTCATGGCGTTGGTGGCTGAGTTCAAGGCGCCCGGTTTCGGCTTCGCAGGCGTGGTCGCGCTGGTGTGCTTCGCACTCGCGCTGTTCGGGAACTATCTGGTCGGGCTCGCCGACGTGCCGCATCTGGTGGCCGTCGCCGCGGGCCTTGCCTTGGTGGCAGTCGAGTTGTTCGTGATGCCCGGGGCCATCTGGCCCGGCGCCGCGGGCGCGCTGCTGGTCTTCGGCGGCCTGGCCTTCGCACAAGCCGGCCCGAGCTTGTTCTCCTCGGAATTTGGCCGCGAGATGGCGCTCGACAGCCTGCTCAGACTCATGGGCGGCACGCTCGTAGCGCTGGCCGTCGGTGCCGTGATCTCGCGCTTCCTGCCGCGGACGCCGCTCGTCGGGCGCATGGTTCAAGGACCGACCGCGGCCTTCGCGGGCGGAGCACCGGCGAGTGAATTCGTGCGCGCTCCGCTGCAAGGCGAGCGCGGCGTTTCGTCGACGCCGCTGCGGCCGGTCGGCAGAGTCCGGATCGACAGGGAAGCTGAGGAGATCGAAGCGCGTTCAGCGGGGGCCGCCATCGATGCCGGCGTGCGCGTGCGCGTCGTCAGCGTCGAAGGTCTGCGCGCGGTCGTCGAACCCGACATGGAGCGAAGCGCATGAGCCTGGCACTTCCGATTCTCCTGCTCGCCGCCGGCGTGCTGTTCGTCTTCGCCGAAGTGTTCTTCGTCAGTTTCGGCGTGCTCGCCCTGCTCGCAGCAGCGGCCTTCATCGCGGCCTGTGTCAGCGCCTTCGCGATTTCAACGGACGTTGGCGTCTACTTCGTCATCGGCGTCGCCTTGCTCGCACCGGCCACGACGATGCTTGCGTTCCAGCTCTTCCCGCGCTCGCCGCTCGGTCGCCACTACGTGGCGCGCGGGCTGTCGTTCAGCGCACAGAAGAGCTACGACGATCGCGATCTCGCGCTCGTCGGCCACAGCGGCATGGCCGAGGGGCCGCTGCGGCCCGCGGGCATCGCGCGCATCGACGGCCGGCGCGTGGACGTGGTCACGCGCGGCGAACTGATCGACAACGGCGAGCCCATTCTCGTGCTCGAAATCTCCGGCAATCGCGTCGTGGTGGGGCGAGCTTCGCCCGTCCCGACTCAACTCACTCCGTCCCAACCAGAAAGGTCCTGATGCTCTCGCTTAGCACTCTGCTCCTGAATTCCGCGGTCCTGCCCGTGCTGTCCGTCCAACCTTCGCTGCTCGCGCTCCAGACCGGCGGCGGATTGCCCGACGGCTGGTGGAAGATTCCCGCGGTCGCGATCGGCGGGATTTTCCTGCTGGTCTTCGTCTTCGTGTTCATCCGCTACGCGAACCTGTACGTCCAGTCGGTGCTCGCGAAGGCCGGCGTCGGCCTGTTCGACATGTTCGCGATGAGCCTGCGGAAGGTGAATCCCGCGGTCATCGTCAAGGCGCGCATCATGCTGGTGCAGGCGCGCATCAACGATGTCGACAAGCGCGATCTTGAAGCGCACCTGCTCGCCGGTGGCCGCGTCGAGCGCGTCGTGGTGGCGCTGATCGCCGCCGACCGCGCGGGAATCCCGCTCAACTTCCGCACGGCGGCCTCGATCGACCTCGCCGGCCGCGACGTGCTCGAGGCGGTACGCACCAGCGTCACGCCGAAAGTGATCGACTGCCCCAATCCCGCGTCGGGCAAGAGCGAGATCGCCGCGGTCGCCAAGGACGGCATCCAGGTGCTGGCCAAGGCGCGCGTGACCGTGCGCACGAACATCGCGCGTCTGGTCGGAGGCGCCGGCGAGGAAACGATCATCGCGCGCGTCGGTGAAGGCATCGTTTCGACGATCGGCTCGAAGGACACACACAAACTCGTGCTCGAGAATCCAGACCACATCTCCAAGACCGTGCTCGCGCGCGGCCTCGATGCGGGCACGGCCTTCGAGATCGTCTCCATCGATATCGCCGACGTCGACATCGGCATCAACATTGGTGCGCGCCTGCAGGCCGACCAGGCCGAGGCGGACAAGCGCGTGGCCCAGGCCAACGCCGAAAAACGTCGCGCCATGGCCGTCGCCGCCGAGCAGGAATTCCAGGCGCGCGTGGTCGAGAACCGCGCGCTGGTCGTGCTCGCCGAAGCCGAGATTCCCAAGGCGATCGCGGCCGCGTTGCTGAAGGGCAACCTGGGCGTGATGGACCTCTACCGCCTTCGAAACCTCGAAGCCGACACGAAAATGCGCGGTTCCCTGGGTGATGGCGGGGCACCGAAGGCCGGCGAGTGAACGCGAGCGTGGACAATCGACTCGCCGCTCTGGGCGCCGTGACCACGCTGCCGGTGGAGGACTGGTCGTCCTCGTCGCTCCTGCGGCTGCTCCTTTTCGCCGCGCTCTTCATCGGGCCCGCGATCCTGAAATCGATCAAGGAATCGCGGGCCAAGCGCAGGGAGAGCGCCGAGCGCGACGCGGGAAAGGCTCCGATCGGCGAAGCGCTGGAGCAGGCGCCCGCCTCGACGGACGCGATGTTCGAGGAATCGACGCGCAACGCCGACAGTGGCCGCGAGCAGTGGGAGCGCCTGATGCGCGGTGAGAGCGCAACGCCCGCGCAGGTTGCTCCACCGCCGATTCCTGCTGCGCCGCGGCGTCGTGTCTTGACCGAGTCACGCGCTCTCACCGAGGAACCGGCGCTGACGGATTCGCCCGCGCTGACCGACTCCCCGGCCTTGACGGACGTGCGCATCCCGACGATTGCGACCCCTGGGCTCAGTTACGACGACCAGCCCGCTCAGAAGAGTCCGCTGCGCCGAGAATTCGCTGAATTCGCGCCCCAGGAGGGCCTCGCCTCCGACCGCGAAGGCGGTCCTGCCAGGCGCGTCGGTGCCGCTGCGAGCTTCGCGGGCGTAGCTACGTTCGAGGACCTGAAGACGGCGGGCGCCGCGAGCGAGGTCACGCAAAAGGACATCGGCGGCGCCACCTCGGCCCAGTCCGCAACGCGCCTGGCACGCGTGCGCAGCGGTCGTTTTCCACGCAGCGAACTCCGTCGCTCCATCATCGCCGCCGAGATCCTCGGGCCGCCGCTCGCCCTGCGTGCGCAAGGCTCCGGGCCGACGCGTCCCCTCGGATGGGCCTGAGCTCCTGGCATGGCCCCGCGACGTCAGTACTGGCTCCTGAAGTCAGAGCCCACGGTCTTCAGTTTCGCTGACCTGTGCGCCGCGCCAGGCCGCTCGACAGGCTGGGATGGCGTGCGCAACTATCAGGCGCGAAATTCCCTGCGCTCGATGCGCGCCGGTGACCTAGCCTTCTTCTATCACTCCAACGCCGAGCCGCCGGGAATCGTGGGCATCGCCGAGATCATTCGCGAGGCCTATCCCGATGCGACGCAGTTCGAT
>JAYUOR010000018.1:0-2262 GCA_043760765.1 Planctomycetota bacterium
AGCTTTCGAAGAAGAATTTCGGTCGCGCGCTCGCGGTCGATCCGAGTTCAATGGCGGCACGCGCCGGACTTGCGCGCTGCTTCGCCGCTGAAGGTGCCAGGCTCGCGGCGATGCAGGCGGCCGGCAAGGACGTCAGTGCCATGGCCGGGATCATGGACAACGACACGCTCGGTCTTGGTCTGATCGGCGCCGATGCGATCGATGCCGCTCTGTCCAGCGCGGTTCTGAATTCGGATACCACCGCGGGCCCCGCGCTGATCCGTGCTCTGGCGGCGACGCCGGGTGCACCTACGGCCGGCCTGACCGCGGCGCTTTCCTCCAAGGACGGCGCGATGCGCTCCGAGGCCGCCGTGGCTCTCGGGAATCAGTCCGTGCGCGCGCGCACGGCCGCTGATCCCCAAGTCGTTGCGACGCTCGGCGAGGCGGTCGGCCGCGAAGTGGTGCGCACGGCTTTCGTCATCGAAGCCAATGCCGATGTCCGCAATGCCGCCCAGGCTCAGGTCGAAAAACTCGGCTTCGCCTCGATGGGCGCGGAGCGCGGCGCGAACGCGATCGCCCTGCTGCACCGCGTCCCGGGTGTCGACGCTTTGATCATTGCCGACACACTTCCGGACCTGACCACGTTCCAAGTCATCGACGATCTGCGCTCGGAAGCTCGTTTCGAGAAGACGCCGATCTTTCTGCTCTCTGCCAACGTGGACAGCGCCAAGGAACTCTTCGGCGACAAGGTCACGGCTGTCATCGCCAGCGGCGGCGAACTTGCCGGACTCAGCGAAGCCGTCGGCGGACTGACCGGTGACCGTGCCATCGCTGATCGCTTGGCAACGGATGCCGCAACGACGCTTGGCGCGATCGCTGGAGCAGGCGGAGACATTTCCGGCGCTGTTTCAGGACTGATTTCGACGCTGGCCAACCGCGAGGACGCAGTAGGCACCGCGTCGATGGCAACGATTGGTATGGTCGGAGACAGCAGCCACGTGTCATCCCTGGTCGCGGTGCTTGGTGATGCCAAGCGCTCCGAAGCAGCCCGCACGTCGGCCGCCAATGCGCTGGCAGGCATCTTCTCCCGTGGCGCGAGCGCCTCGGCGGACGATCTGACCGCGATCAGCGCCACACTGAAGTCTGACGCCGCTGCTGGCGTGCGCGCGAGTGCCGCGCGGGCCCTGGGCGCGATGAACCTGCAGGCGGATGTGCGCGCTACGATTTTGCATGGCCTCCGAATGACGAAGGCCCAAGGCTAGTCGAACCCTGCCGGGGTATGCTTCCGACGCCGGTCGCGCCGATGCGCGTCCGGCCCGGTGCTCGAACAAAGCGAGCCGGAGTAGCTCAACGGTAGAGCACCGCTTTCGTAAAGCGGGGGTTACGGGTTCAAATCCCGTCTCTGGCTCCATTTCACCTCGTCCGACGCAGCGCGTTGGGCGTCGATGGAGCGCGCGCGTGTGCCGCGCTGCGCGAACGCGTGCGGTGCCAGGCATCGTTTCAACCCGTTGCGCCGAACCCATAGCGCTGTGGGAGATTCGGCGGCAACAGTTCAAAAAGTTGCCAGGCACGCGGTGCCACGCGACTCCACAAACTGTTTCGTCGCCTCATTCGCGCCTCGAGATCGACGTTCTCGTGCGGGCTCAGCGTGCCAGGTGTCAGATCGGCGCTGCGCGGCGGGCGCGGATGCGCTACTCTCGCGGGCCAACTCTCCCGCGACGCCGGCGTGCCACGCAGCGTTTCTACGTCGCGCAGAACGAACACGAGCCCAACACTTCGGAGGTCCCATGCAACGCAAAGAGTCCGACCGTGAACCGCAGCTGAACAAGAGCCGACGCGAGTGGCTGGCCATGACCGCCGTCCTTGCGGGAGCGGGCCTGCTCGCGAATTCCTCCTGCGCGGCTGCGACGAATTTGGCCGCGCAGCAGAAGCGCCGCGCGCGACCGCACCCCAGGCCCGACGAAGTGATTCGCATGGGTGTGATCGGCATCGGCGCACCGAGCACGCCGGCCATGGGCTTTGGCCATGTCCAACGCATCTGCGCCTTGGCCAAGGAAGGCAAGGAGAAGGTCCAGATCGTCGCGATCTGCGACGTTGCCGAACCCTACATGCAACGCGGCGTGGAGCACTGCTCAAAGGAGCAGGGCATCGAAGTCAAAGGCTATCGCGACTACACGGAGCTGCTCGCGCGCGAGGATCTGCACGCTGTCCTGATCGCGACGCCGGAACATTGGCACGCCAAAATGGCGATCGACGCGATCCTGGCCGGTCTCGACGTCTACG
>JAYUOR010000019.1:0-2261 GCA_043760765.1 Planctomycetota bacterium
GAAGTCGAGAAACTCCGTCTTGGTCATCGTGCCGGTCTTGCCCCGGAGCGTGATGGTTACGAGTTCCTCCTTGGGTTTTTCTTCCGGGACCCCAAGCGCGCGGGCGAAAGCAGCGCCAGGCGACCCGCCCAGCTTGCCCAGCGCGCTGGCTGTGTCTGCCTCGACGGTGCCGGTGGACTTCAATCCCGCGTTCTTTTGAAAAGCGAAGACGGCCTGTTGCGTCGAGTCGCCAAACTTACCGTCGACAACAAGCTTCTTCGACAGCCCCCCTTTCGCGTTCAACAGCGTCTGGAGATCGGAAACGAGCTTCCCAGAGTCGCCTGGCTTCAGAGTCGTTGTCATTGGAATTGCTCCGAATGTCTTGGAAACAGCCTCCTCGGTGTGCGCTGCGAATTTCAGTGTGCCGGTGGATGCCGCTGGGTCAAGGGGCCGACCTCTATCCGTAAAGCGAGGGCTTCACGCGCCGGAACAGCGCACGAGTGAGGATTCCTGGATTCAGGGTCACGCGGCAGTCGGGGCTGCGTTTGCTTCTGTAGACCCGCTCGTGCTCCCCATTGCGGAGCGCGGTGCTGCTGGTCCCCCGATTGTCGCCTCTCGGAAATGCATCCGCTCCCCTGACCCAAGTACTTCCAATGAGCCAGAATTCCCTGCAACAGCGTCCGCTCCTCGCCGTCGGACTCGTAGCCGTGTTCGCGTCGATCGCCGACGCGCAGTCCTTCCAGGGAATCGGAGACCTAGCCGGGGGGCTCACCGAGAGCGCCGCCTACAATGTCAGCGCCGATGGCTCGACTGTCGTCGGCTCAGGCCGAAGCGCACTTGGACGCGAGGCCGTGCGCTGGCGAAGCGGGGCATTGATTTCTCTGGGGGGAATCGCGGGCGGCACCGTCGAGTCCTACGCGTCGGGGACCAACTTCGACGGTTCGATCATCGTGGGCCTCGCCCATGACGCAAGCGTGAATCGGCCCGTGCGCTGGGATGGACTCGTGATCACACAACTTCCTCAAGCGCCGAATTTTGGTGGAGGCGGGGTTGCCAGAAGCATCTCGGCAAATGGGCGAACAATCATCGGGTACGACACCGACGGCGATCTCTCTTCATGGAACAATGCCACCGCCTATCGAATCGACGACGGCGTATTGACAGCACTGATCTACCAGGGCCCCAGCGGCAAAGATAGCGCGGCAAATGGATCGCCCAGCGCTGACGGCCGCGTGCTCACTGGCCGCGTGAGACTGATTTCAGGCGTCCTCAGAGCCTGCACTTGGACGGACTCGACCTTTGCGGAACTGCCGAACCTCGTTGGCGGCCCCGACTACTCGCAAGGCACGAACGTGTCCGCGGACGGCACTGTTATCGTTGGTACGTGCGGCTCCGCGGCCTCGAACCAAGCCGAAGCATGCCGCTGGGTCGGCGGCCTGCCATTCAGCCTCGGCAACTTGCCCGGTGGCATCAATAGCGGCGCTGCAGACGCCTGCAATCACGATGGCTCGCTCATCGTGGGCTACAGCGATGTCGCCGGCGCATGGCACGCGTTCATCTGGGACGCGACGAATGGCATGCGCGACTTGAAGAGCGTGCTGACGAACGACCACGGTCTCAACTTGAGCGGGTGGACTCTGACTGAAGCCACGGGAATCACGCCCGATGGCTCCGTGATCGTCGGTTACGGGACCAACCCCAATGGCGACACGGAGGGATTTGTCGCGCGAATCTCGTGCACCACCGTGGTCAGCCACTGTGTAGCCAAGACCAATTCGTTGGGCTGCCTGCCTTCGATCAGCGCCACGGGAATCCCGAGTGCAACCGCCAACAGCGGGTTCGTCGTGCAGTCGGCCAACATGCGCAACAAGAAGGCCGGCATGCTCTTGTACGGCGTCAACGGCGCGGCCAGTGTTCCGTTCCAAGGCGGCACGCTTTGCCTCGCCGCGCCGGTCAAACGCTCGAATGCGCTCAACTCGGGCGGTTCACCGACGGGTGCGGACTGCAGCGGCGTGTACAGCATCGACTTCAACAGCTTCGCGCGCGGACTGCTCGGCGGAACGCCGCTGGCTGCGCTCTCGCTGCCGGGCACGACAGTCGATTGCCAGTTCTGGGGGCGCGATCCGGGTTTTTCCGCGCCGAATGACACGCAGCTTTCCAACGGCCTGCGCTTCCTGATCTGCAACTAAGGCTCTGTCACGGAATAACAGATCCATTGCGCCGGCCCCCGCCGCCGCTGGCTGCGTTGCGCCTCCTCGGAAACCATGCAGGTTGCCTGCGTC
>JAYUOR010000020.1:0-5645 GCA_043760765.1 Planctomycetota bacterium
ACAGCAAGGGCAAGATCACGAGCGCAAACGCCTCCAACGGCGACTCGCCTCCGCTGGTCACCGTCGCGATCACGCAGACGATGACAGCCGGCCCGAGCAACACATAGATGATGCGCGCCGGCGGCCTCAGCCACTTCCGTGGCGCGTATTTCAGCGCCGCGAAGACCGCCAGAAAACCGAGCGCCGCGCCTGCGAGTACATCGCTCGGATAGTGATACCCGGCGATGATGCGAAACACTGCCACGAGCACGACGAGCGCACCGACGGGTAGCCAAAACATCCGCAGCGCCATCGCCATGGGCACGAGCGCGGCCACCACGCTGGCCGTGTCGCCGCTCGGAAACGATTCTCCCGAGTGCGCCGGTCGCTCGCGATCGACGGCGAGCTTGATGATCAGCACGGGCAGCGCGATCAGCGCGAGCGCGATCAACCCTTGCACTGCCGGCCGACGCAGTCGAGTCAGGCAGAGCAGCAGCAGCGCGAGGATCAACGAGTCGCCCTTTCCCAGCGACTTGATCGCCAGATAGGCCATGACTGTCGCGGGCTGCGTGGGCGCCAGTTCGATTCCTGCGCGACTGAGCTGCTGATCGAACGGGAACACGACCGCGCTGGCGATCGCCGCGGCACAGGCCAAGCCGACGAGCAACCAGCTCGTTCTGCCCTTTGATTCGCGCGTCTGATCGTCGAGCGAGTTCATCGCGCGCGCGAGCATCGTGGAAACGAGCCTGCGATTGCAAGTTCGTCCCGCTCGAAGTCCATTGCCCGAGCTCTGTGCGAAGTGCTCACCCGCCGGAACCGGTCAGCCGGAACGTGTAGCGATGCCGCGCGATCGACGCCTCGGCGGCCCCATTGCGTTTCGCCGGCTTGAAGACCCAGTCCCACGCTGCCGCTGCCGCGCAATCGTCGATGCGCGCGTACCCGCTTGTCTCGATCACGCGCACGCCCTTGACGAGCCCGTCGGCTCCGACGTCCATCTCGAGCAGCACGCTGCCTTGCTCGCCCATGCGTTGCGATTTCACGGGGAACTCCGCCCGCGCCATCTTCAGCACCTCGGGATAGAGGTAGACCTCCGCGGCCACCGGCTTCGCCGGTCCCGGCTGCGGTTCGCCGCAACAATCGCTGATCGGTGGCGCCAAGCCCAACCCGAGTTGCAGCCCAGCGACCGCGACTCCCGGCAGCTTCCACGACGTGCGCGGATCGCCGATCGCGCGCTCGAGCGCCCCGGAATTGCCCGAGGATCCGCCGCTCGCGCCGACGGCCGCAAGTTCAGACCTTGACGTCATCGGAAGTTCCGATGCGTAGTCGGAAGCGCTCGCATTCGAACCCGGTGTCAGGCCGGCCTCCGCGGTGGGTTCGCTGGTCAGGACCGAGTCGTCGATGGCTCGATCCGGCTCACCGCTCGGCCCAGACAAAGAACTGACCGGCGAGGGTCTTTGATCCGCAGCGAGCAGGATGGTCGTCGTGGAGTACAGCTCTTCGTCCTCGCCAGACGCTTCCGCTCCAGCCCCGCGCTGGTAGGCCATTCCACCCGAGATGCCCAACAGCAGGAGTGTCGCATGCAGCGCGAGCGAGACGGCCATGCTGCGACCGAGGCTCATCTGGCGCCTCTTTCGTGCGCGCGCGGGAATTCCGTTGGCGGTCCGAGTCGACTCCACGCCGGTTGGCCCCATCGGCACGGGAACGCCGAGAGGGATCGATCGGTTCACCCCAGTTCCGGAGACGGGGATCTGTTCTTCGACGCTGGCCACGGGCCCCATTCTAGGTCACAGGCGGCCGGGCTCGCCCCATCCCGGTCGGGGCGTGGAGCGCGATGTCCCCGGACCGTGCAGCAGATTGGAGCGGGCGAAGGGACTTGAACCCTCGGCATCAACCTTGGCAAGCCGTTCCGAGAGGACGCAGGGAAACCGTTGCCTCGCTGCATTTTACGGCGGAAATGCGGTGTTGCAAGGCGCGGCGCGGAGTGGCGTTTGGACGCGGCCAGGGTGGGTAGTTTGGGCCTCCGTGGGTAGTCTACCCGGCGCGCGGATCGCTCGTGCCCGACGTTGAGCAACGTCCAAGCTCCGAAGCGAAGCCACTTCCTCGTGGGCTGGAGCGGCACATGCCGAGGATCCACCGCATGGAATGCTGCGGAGGAGGTTTGCTGAGAGTTGAACATTCCTATCGGCGAATGGAAGTTGTGGGGCTTCGGACGGACTCGTCAGCGCGCCGATTCGGCTGAGCTCCGGAGGTTGGCGACGAAGCTCCATCGGGCAGAGCATGTAGGGATGCGCATGGCGCGATCTGCGCGGACGTATCTGCGGCTTGCCCTATAGCAACGCTTCGCGCACTTCCTTGAACCCGTGTTTCACGAGCGCGCTCGTCAGAGTCTCGGCGACGACCTGCCGACGAGAGTCGGAACAACTCACCCATAGGATGAGCACGAACCCCTTGGGCCAGAACGAAAGGTGCGGGTTCTTCTCGTTGAATGACGCTGTCATTCCACAACTCCCCAACGTCTCTTCGATCGCGCTGTACACCGAATCGGCGTCCTCCTGATCGTTCTTACCGCGCTCGGTGCGGTCACCTTGAATCGAAATCGACACGGGCTGGCCCACCCGGGGCTCAACTCCAACCTGCGCCTTTTCCATGAATTCCTTGGGCTGCGCCGCACGCTTGCTTCCACCCCAGATTCTTTTCCAAAGGCTCATTGATCAGGCAATCCTGCGGGCGATGGATTGCTCGATGCGAGGCCGAACGTGCCGCGCGAAGGTGATGTGGTGTTCACGAAATGACTTCCGACTCGAAGGCCCGGACGTGCAGGCCGCCTCGTCTTCGTCGCACCAAGCCGTGTCGTTCGAGTGCGCTCCATACGGTTTCACGCACCAGCTTGCATCGATCACACGCAATTGCGAGTGAGCGTGCGATGCGCTCGCGCTTTTCGCTGTCCTCGCGGCAAGAGCGTTCACAATTCGCCAAATCCTCCGCCCATTGCGCGATCCTGTCAAGCTCGCAGCGCGTGCGGTTTCCCAGCAATGCACGCAGCGTGCAGACGATTGCCACGGCCTTGGCCAAGCATCCGGCGGCGGCCCCGAACCGACGATCGACTGCACCGGCCAGTACTCGTTCTGGCTCACCGACGGGCTGAGCTTCACGCTGTTGTCGTAGTGCGAACCCGAATCTCCGATGTGTGAGATGCGAGTTGCGGACGCACTGCCGCAAGGCATGCGGACTTCTACCTGCGAGCCCCTCGAAAGAGCACGATCCTTGCTTCTCGCACCGTGGTGAGGCCCCGCAAGAGCTTGCGAACCAAGAAACGGAACATGGTGTCGAGACACACATCCTGGGGGAAGCCTCCTGATCCGGTGCCAAGCAAGGGGAAAGCGATTGTCTGAACCCCCAGCGTGTCGGCCTGGTGAAAGCAGTTCTCCATGATCTCATTGATGATGTCACGGCTCGGCGTCAACCATTGTCGATTCTCCGTGCGAGTGAAGCCCATCGTGACTCCGTGGAAAACAAATCGCGCGGGGAGCGCCCCTCCCCGCGTCGCGATGGTTCTGCCGGGGCGAACCGGGGCGAATCGCTGAGCATCCCTCAGGAGCTGTGGGCCAGCTGCCTCACTCAATGCCCAAGACACACCGCCACCCATAGAAAGCATGTCGTCGTCGGAGCTCACTACTGCATCGACTTCTTGCGCGGCGATGTCACCGACGCCGATCACGAGTTCTCGCTCTCGCGGGAATCGATAGCGATCTGGCCGATCGAGATCGAGCGCACCGCCAAGATACTTGTCCCGGCGCTGTTGGTAGCGTTCAAGCACCGCGTGCACTTCCGGGCCGTCCGCAGCTTCCCACGGGGACACGCCACCGCTCAACTCTTGCAGGCTTGTGAACACTTCACTGAAAGACTGGAACCTGTCCTGCGGCCGCTTTGCCATACATCGCTCCAAGCACTCGCTGACGTGACCGTTGAGTGCGGGATTGCGGGCCTTCGGCGATATCAACGGCTCCGTCTTGTGCTGGAACAGGACTGAGAAAGGCGTATTGCCTTTGAAGGGGGGCTGCCCGGTGAGCACGTGGTAGAAGGTTGCGCCGAAGCTGTAGACATCGGTTCGCGCATCAGCACGGCTCGGATCGTCCGCTTGCTCCGGTGCCATGTACAGGGGCGTGCCCATCACATGCCCATGAATTGTCAACGGCTCGAGGTCCACGGATCGAGCGAGACCGAAATCCACGACCAAAGCGCCGTCGTTGGCATCGATGAGAATGTTCGAAGGCTTGATATCTCGATGAACGATGCCTTGGTCGAGCACCGTTTGCATTCCCTCACAGACTTGAAGCATCCAGGCCACGACCCGCTGCTCGGCGAGCAGCGGCTCGGCCTTCTTCATGAGCTTCGCAAGATCAGACCCATCCACCCAATCCATCACGAGCAGCATGCGCCCGTCGGAGAGTTTGTCGAAGTCGTGCACTGCTACGATGTGGGCCGAACGCAAACGAGCAAGCAATTGAGCCTCCCGCAAGAATCAACCAGCTTCCGCACCTGGCAAGCACACCTTCACGGCGACAGTCCGGTCCAACAGGCGGTGCCTTGCACGGTAGACGACTCCCATCCCGCCCCTACCAACCTCTTCAAGGATCTCATAGCGCGGCGTCAGCGACGCTCGATCCGCAGCGGAAAGTTGGGCCATGGTGGAGTCCGGCTGTTCCAGTAGGTCTGCACACTAGAGCATTTCGAAGAGGGATAGAAAATCCCATTCGCGCGATCGGGTCCGCCAGAGTATCAGGCCAAGTCAGGTCAGGGCTGCGTGAGAGCTCGGTGAGCGTGTCTACGGAACGCCCGTAGGCTGGACGGTCCTCTACGGCTCCGCAAGATATCCAGTCATCGTGTAAGCGACATTCGTGCCGTTCCCCTGCGCTGTGTTGTTCAGCACGACTTTGCTGCCCGGCGCGAACTTGAGACCCACTGAGGAGTGGTACGGTTGGAGTCCCGTTTGGAATACAGTCCGATTGAAACCGGATCCGCGCTTGAACGTGATCGTGCCGCCCAGCTCTTGGCACAGACTGATGGTCAGCTGCCCTACATCCGAGAGTTCGAGATCCGTGAGAACCAGGCACTTGTTGTTGGGCACGGTGTAGATCTCGACCACACCGGGGAGAACCAAGACGCCGCCGCTAGGGTTGCTCAACGTCGTCGAGTCCACGTTGACGATGAGCTCGGGGCGCGGCGGCCAGGACGGAAGCGGTGCGGCGCGCGGCGCGAGTGGCTGCGGTGAGGACTTGGCGTTCGAGGCGAGAGGGAACGCCATGCATGACACGATGATTGCGACTGCGGCGATGCGGTGAGAGACAGACATGGAAACCTCGTTGGGGTGGGGGCGGGTGCGCGGCTTCAGTCGGTGCGGCTAGCGGACGGATCATCGTAGACGCCGGCTCCAAAGTTTGGGGGCTCGCCCTGACGCCCTGCATCAATGAAGTGCACGGAGGGCCTGCGAGCAGGCTCGCGCCTAGATCGCGGCGACGTGGCACCTGTTTGCCCTGGCGCGGCAGTCTGGCGACGAAGCGAACCTGCGCGCACCGAGGGCGCTCGTCGAGGACACAAGGCCCGAGGAACTCGTGGCCTGCGAGGTGTCAAGGTTCGGCCGAACAAGTCCACCCTCAGTTCGGCCA
>JAYUOR010000021.1:0-5641 GCA_043760765.1 Planctomycetota bacterium
GATTTCGTCGACCTGCGTGTGCGCGAGGTCTTGGGCGAGAATGGTGAAGCGCTCGAATTCAGCCATCACGACGGCGCGCTCGAAATCAAACTTCCGCGCGTGTTGCGTCAAGGCGACGTCGCGCAGATCACTGTGATCTACGACGGAGCGCCGCGCCGCGGGCTGTACTTCACCGACATCGAGAATGGCGTGGCCACGCAGGTCTTCACCCAGGGCGAGTGCGAAGATTCGCGCGGTTGGTTTCCGTGCTTCGACTACCCCAATGAACGCGCCACCAGCGAAGTCGCGGTCAGCATGCCGGTATCCTGGACTTCCGTGGCAGCGGGCGATCGCGTCGAACGGCGCGAACTCGGCAATGGACGCGCGCTGGAGCGCTGGCGCATGGGCACGCCGCACCCTGCGTACCTGACGACGCTGGTCGCCGGCGAGTTCGCCACGCAGCACGGCGAGTGGGACGGCATTACGCTCGTCTATCTCGCCGACCCGAAGCTCGAAGCGTACATGCAGACGCGTTTTGCGCAGACGCCGATGGTGCTGGAGTTCCTTTCCAAGCTGACCGGCGTCCGTTATCCCTACCCGAAGTACAGTCAGGCCGCCGTCGACAACTTCCAGTTCGGCGGCATGGAGAACATTTCGGCGACGACGTTGACCGACACGTGGTTGACCGACGAGCGCGGCAATCGCGACGGCGCCGCGGGCGGATTGATCGCCCACGAGGCCGCGCACCAGTGGTTCGGCGATCTCTTGACCTGCGCCGACTGGTCACACATCTGGCTCAACGAAGGCTGGGCGACGTACGCGACCGAGCTGTACGTCGAGGCCAGCGAAGGCAAGCAGGCCTTCGAGACTTCGATGGCCGGCGTGCGCGAGAGTTACCTCTCAGCCGATGTCGGCGCCGCGCGCAGGCCGATGATCTCCGATCGTTATCGCGATCCGATGGACCTGTTCATGAGCGGGCACGCCTATCCGGGCGGTGCGAGCCGCTTGCACCAGCTGCGCTTCGAGCTCGGGGACGAGGTTTTCTTCGCCGGCGTGCGGCGCTACTTCGCGGACCAGCGCGGCAAGAGCGTGACCACGGAGGACTTTCAGAAGTCGATGGAGGCCGCGAGCCAACGCGACCTGTCGAAGTTCTTCGCGCAGTGGTTCTACGCCGCGGGTTATCCCGATTTCGAGATGCGCTGGAGTTGGGATGGCGACGGCGACAAACTGAAGGTCGAGATCGAACAGACCCAGGCCGGCGGAGGCGGAACGCCCAAGGCTTTCCGGACGCCTGTCGAGATCGAGATCGGCGTGGCCGGCGGCGATCCCGCCGCGGCAAGGGTCGAGCGCGTCGTGATCGACGAGCGGCATTCGACATTCAGCTTCGATGCTCCCGCTCGGCCGAGTTGGGTGCTCTTCGATCCGCATGGCTGGCTGGTCGCTCGCAGTCACAGCGAAAAGACCGACGCCGAGTGGCTGGCGATTGCCGAAAATTGTCCGCACCCGCTCGCACGCCGCGAAGCGCTGGGGGAACTGGCCAAGCTGGCGCAGATATCGAAGGATGCACGCACCCGCGCGCTCTGTGCAGAGGTCTCCGCGACCAGGCTCCTCTCGCCCGATGACTCGGTCAGTGTGCGGCTCGCCGCGGTACGCGCCCTGGCCACACTTGCGCCCAGCTTGGGCAGCGTCGCGTTGCTCCAGGCGGCCGCGAGCGATGCCGACAGCGCTGTGCGCGTGGCCGCTATGGCTGGACTCGGCGGATTCGCACCGGACAAGCGTCTTGAGGCATTCGCGAAAGAACAGTTCGACGCCTGCTTCAGTTGGGGAGCGATGGCCGCCGCCGCCGCGCTCGGCGCGAAGGCTGACCCGGACTCGGCGTTCGAGCTGCTGCGGTCGTTGATGCAGACCAAGATCCAGTCGCCCCACGACGTGTTGGCCTCGGCATTGGTCTCGACATTTGCGGACGTGAAGGACGAGCGAGTGGTCGACGCACTCGAGCGCATCGCTTTCGATGCGCAATCCTCCGCGAGTGTGCGCGAGGCCGCGGTGCGCGGATTGGGGCGCGGCGCGCGAGCCAAGCCGCAGATCCGTCGGCGCATCGAGGCGCTGCTCGACGATGACGACTATCGCCTGCGCGGTGCCGCCATCGACGCGCTCGGGAACCTGCAGGATTCCCAGGCACTTCCCGCCCTGCAGCGCGCGTATTCGACGCTGGTCGATTCCAGACAGCGCCGGGCCATCGAAGCCCTATTGCGCGCGCCGTGGGCTTCCCTTCACTGAGCGAAGGAGCGTGAAGACCGGCCTGAAACGCCCGGGCGATGGCGCGCTGATCGAGGACATGCGCCGCGCATTGCTCGCGGAATTCGGATCTCAGGCGATCTACGCAGCGCTCGCTCCACGCATCAGTCACACCGAGTTGCGCGGCGTGCTCGAGCGAAAGCACGCGGACGAAGCGGCGCAGATCGCGTGCCTTCGCGAAGTGATGCAAGCCCTCGGCGAACGTCCGCTCGAGAGGAGCCGCCGACGGCGCGTGCTGGCCTGGGCGCTGGCGAGTGCCTCGACGATCACGGGCCGCCGTCTCGTGCTGCGCATTTGCGCCGAAGCGGAGCTGACGGCGTCGCGCTGGTACGCACAATTCCACGAGTACCTTGCGGCGGTCGGCGAACTGGAACTTGCGCGCGCCTGTGGCGAAATGAGTACCTTCAAGTTGCGGCGCGCCCACGCGTTGCAGCCGTGGCTCGATCAGCCGCGCGATGCGAGCCGGTAGTCCGCTTCGGATCGCTATGATCGAAAACTGCGGGGAGTTAGGCCCGCGTGGAATCCGTGCGCGGGGGCAAAGCGCCGGAGTGTCCACTCCATCCTCACCTGCCCCGAAGGACGAAGTCATGAGCGAAACGACATCAGGCGGCATCCCGCGCATCGGCGACAAGGCACCCGATTTCACGGCCATCACGACCCAGGGTTCACTGGAATTTTCCAAGTGGCAGGCGGGCAAATGGGTGATCCTGTTCAGCCACCCGGCCGACTTCACGCCGGTCTGCTCGACGGAGTTGACCGAGTTCGCGCGCCGCCAGGCCGAGTTCGACGCG
Organism: Planctomycetota bacterium; assembly: GCA_043760765.1. GTDB lineage: Bacteria > Planctomycetota > UBA1135 > UBA1135 > JADJQU01. Next base: position 3,069 of record JAYUOR010000021.1, read on the forward strand.
CTCGATACGAAGTTGATCGGGCTGTCAATCGACTCGATCCACAGCCACATGGCCTGGCGCGAGAACCTGAATCAGATCCTCAAAGTCCAGATCAAGTACCCGATGATCGCGGACATCGACATGAACGTGGCGAAGCTCTACGGGATGTTGCACCCGGGCGCTTCGGCGACCGCGACGGTGCGCGCCGTGTTCCTGATCGATCCCAAGGGCATCGTGCGCGCGCTGGTCTACTATCCGATGAACGTCGGCCGGAACATCGACGAGGTCAAGCGCCTGCTCGTGGCGCTGCAGACCGCGGATGCGAACGGATGCGCCTGCCCCGTGAACTGGAAACCGGGCGAGAAAGTCATCGTTCCGCCGCCCAAGAGCGAGGCCGAACTCGAAGAGCGCAACTCCCACAAGGAGTACGAGCGCATCGATTTCTACCTCAACAAGCGCGAATTGCCCTCGAAGAAGTAGTCGCGTACGCGACGCAGACCTGCACGATCAACGATTCGTCCGCGGATCGTTGCTCGTTCCAGTACGGTTACTGGCACCTTCAACGATTCGGGTACGAGTCGATGAATGAGCCAGGCACCATCAAAATTTCAAATCGCGCAGATCGTCGATCGAGAAGTCGAGTGAGACTTCATGGTCGATGTTGATCAGACGGCCGGTGCCCTTGAACTGGTTGAAGATCAGAGCCCCGTTCATGACACGGCCGTCCTTGAAGTAGAGCGTGACCTTGTCGGCCGTACGCGCTCCAAGGAGCTGGTCGTACATGCGTTGGGAATCGGTGATTCGGCTTTTCATGGAATTCGTACTTGCGGGTCGTGCGCCTAGTGCGGCGCGCTGGAACCTGCGTGAGCGGTGAGAATGCCTGCGTGCGCAGTCAGAACGTCGGAGAGACGTTCGACGAGGATCTTGGACCAGGATTCGAAGTTCGCACCTTGGTCGCACAGGCGCACCAATTCTTCCGGGCTGACGAAACTTCCCTCGAGCAGGTCATGCTCGCGGACTTTCACGTCGCCCTCGACGACCATCAGTTGAACCAAGCCCACGTGTACCGCGCCGACAGGATTGGAATCGTCGTTGAGCACGCCGACTCTGGCGAGATGCGAGCGGCCGCTGACTTCGACTTCTTCGCGGATTTCGCGCCGCGAGCCGTTGTCGATGGGGCTGTGACTGAGCGTGCCGGAGGGATCGACCGTCGCGATCGCGTCCTCGGGGTTGATGTGTCCGCCTACCCCGATCGAAAGTTTGTTGGCGAGGCGTGCCTCACCGCCCTTGGACAGGCGACGCATCAGGAAAATGTCACCATGCCGCACGACCACGGTGTACGGGATGACCTGCTTCCAGTTGGGATTAGTCTCGGCGTGCGAGCGCTGCACGAAAAATCCACGTCGCGTGACCGTCTCCTCGAACGCGGTCAACGGAAATTCGCCGCCGAAGGGCGTCAGGCCCTGCGGGTAGCAATCGCGAAACAGCTCGTTGCGCGGTACGACGAAGACGAATTCCATGGTGCAGGTGCGGGGAGGGGACGCTGGCTTCGGGTCTGTGAGCGTTGCGCGGGAACGTTGGGCTGGCTTGTTTGCAGAGCGACGGGCCCGAAAGGCCCAGCGGTTCGAGTCCCGGACTCGCCGGCACCCGCCCCAGCCGCGGTGGAAGGTGAGGAGTCTCCCACAGCGCTCCAGCCTGTCAAGGCCTTGGAGTGTGGAGCAGTCCTCACCACTACATCTTGTGGTGAATGGCTCAAGGAGCCTGCCCATCAACCAGGGCTGTTCGTTCGACGTGGATGCCGGAGCAGGAGTGGCGTGAGGAGTCCTGTAAGCCGGGTTCTGTCTCCCCGTGAGGGGCGACGGCCATTTCTCTGGGACCGACCTCGCGGCCGGCCTCGAACGACCTACCCGGAAGGCATGGCGCGGGTCGTCGCCGTGAGCCTTCCCTATTTGATCTTTCTCCGAGTGGGGTTTGCCCTGCCAGACCTGTCACCAGGCCTGCGGTGCGCTCTTACCGCACCGTTTCACCCTTACCGTCCGCCTTGCGGCGATCGGCGGTTTGTTTTCTGTGGCACTTTCCCTGGCCTCGCGGCCGGTTGCCGTTAGCAACCACTCTGACCCGTGGAGCCCGGACTTTCCTCCCAACCTTGCGGTGGAGCGGCCGTCCAGACTTCTCACGCCGGGCCTAGCATAGACTGCCGCCCGCCGGCTTGGACCGGCCGAATCCCCGAGCTTTCGAAGCCGCCGGCCCGACAGCCCGACGAGAACAAGACCAGAGCCCCCCTCGAATCCACGCATGTTGTCCATGATCCTGACTGCTTTTCTGGCCCTGCCGGGGCTCCCCGCGACTCTGCTGCGGGAGTCTTCGGGGGAGCTCGCGTCACTCGTCGGGGACAAGTTCGAGGAGCTCAAGGCAGCCTTCGATGTCGCCGCCGTCGGCGGCGATGCGCAGGCCCGGCACAGCGCGCTCGAGGCCCTGTTGTCAGGATTCAATCCGGCCGCGGCGAGCGCGCTGACGGCCGAATACACCCGAATCACCGAGATCGTCGACGAGCAGGACGCGAATGCGCTCAAGGCGCGCGCTCTGATCGAGCG
>JAYUOR010000022.1:0-2258 GCA_043760765.1 Planctomycetota bacterium
CGCTTGGCGCGCGCCGGATCGTCGTAGAGCCGGTCGAGGTGGCCGCGCAGGGTCAAAACGTCGAACACCCCGCGTCGTTTGGCGCGCTGCTGTCGAAGCAGGGCCTCGGCAAGTTCTTCCGGCACGCCAAGCGCACGCTCTCCGAAGTGTTTGAAGCGGCGGTCCTTGGACTCGACCGCCAACGCGTGGCGGGCGAGGATCGCGAGTGACGCTTCCAGATCGTAGTGCGAGAGGTAGGCGAGCTGCTTGTGGCAGGCGAGCTCGGCGAAGGTCAGCTGATAATGCGGCGCTTCGAGCAGAATCCCCAGGATCTGGTTCAGGCGCCGGCCTAGGGACTGCGCACGCGCGTCGACCAGACCGTCGTCGGCCATGAACGCGCGCAACGAACGCTTGAGCTCCAGCGCATCCCGCGGCGCCGGACTTCCCTGCGTGCGGCTCCAGAAGGTGTACAGCTCCTCGAGCTCCACGTCCGATGCCCCGTCGAGCACTTCGCTGATCGCAAGACGCGCGTGAGGGTAGCGCTGCGCCGGCGTCGTCGGAATCACTTCAGGCGTCGCTGCAGCGCGTGCGAGCGGAGCCGGTTCGTCAGCATCCATGGCCGGACTCCTGTCGTCGGGGATATCGGTCAAGGAGCACTCTCCGCACTTTGCAGTCGGCCTTCGAACCACGCCTGCGCTTCGACGATCTCGTAGGCGTAACCCTGCTCGGTCAGGAACAACTGGCGCTTTTCGGCAAATTCCTGGTCGCGCGAGGACAGCGTGACCACGGAGTAGAACACCGCCGCGGATCCGTCGGCCTTCGGCCGCAGGATGCGTCCAAGGCGCTGGGCTTCCTCCTGGCGCGAGCCGAAGGTGCCGGAAACCTGGATGGCCACGTTCGCTTCCGGCAGGTCCACGGCAAAGTTGCCTACCTTCGAAACGAGCAACACCGGGAGCTTGCCCGAGCGAAACGCTTCGTACAGCTCGGTGCGTTCGGCATTGGGCGTCTTGCCGGTGATCAGCGGGAGCTTGAGCTGGCGCGCCAGATGGTTCAACTGGTCGATGTACTGCCCGATGATCAGCACGTGACTGTGTTTGTGGCGCAACAACAGGTGCTCGATCACGTGCAGCTTGAGCGGATTTTCGCTGGCCACGCGGAACTTGTTGCGCGCGCTGGCCGCGGCGTACACGGGCTTGAGCGACGCCGGCAGCGGGACGCGCACTTCGATGCAAGTCGCCGCGGCGATGAAGCCTTGGCTTTCGAGCACTTTCCACGGCACGTCGTAACGCTTGGGACCGATCAGGCAGAAGACTTCGTCTTCCTTGCCGTCCTCGCGCACCAACGTCGCCGTCAGCCCCAGCCGGCGGCGCGCTTGCAGGTCGGCGGTGACGCGGAAGATCGGCGCGGGCAGCAGGTGCACTTCGTCGTAGATCACCAGGCCCCAGTTCTCGCGCGAGAACAGACTGAAGTGCTCGAACACGTCGGTCTTGCTGCGCCGCCAGGTCAACATCTGATACGTCGTGATCGTCACCGGCGCCACCTGCTTGTGATCGCCTGTGTATTCCGCGACGTCTGTTTCCTTGAGCCCGGTCTTGTCGAGGATCTCTTCGCGCCACTGGCGCACGGCGACGGTATTGGTGGTCAGGATCAGCGTCATCTCGCCGACCAGACTCATGACGGCCAGCCCGACGACGGTCTTACCGGCGCCGCAGGGCAGCACGATGACACCACTGCCACCGAGCACGGTCCCACCGGCGTGGAAGGCCGCGGCCGCATTCGACTGGTAGGCGCGCGGCTTGAAAGCACGGCCGGAACGCGTCTCCTGGCGCAGCGTGATCGCAAAGCTGTCGCCCTGCACGTAACCGCCGCGATCGTCGACCGGAAAACCGATCTTGATCAGCGCTTGCTTGATCGAGCCGCGTGCCAGCGGCCCCACCCACACGCGGCCGTCGGCTTCGATTTCGACGAGTTTGCGAATCGACTCGTGCCCGAGCACGTCGGCGATGGCGTCCTTGGCTTCGCTGGTCAACTCGAAACGTTCGCCACGGCGTTCGATGCGCAGCAGACCGTAGCGGCCGACCCATTGACGGATGTCGTGCAACACGCTGTTCGGCACCGGAACGCAGGCAAATTCTGACAACACGGCGGCGATGTCATCCGCGCTCTTGCCCATGGCCGCGGCATTCCAGATCGATACCGGTGTGATGCGATAGGTGTGCAGGTAGTCCGGACTCTTCTCCAATTCCGCGAACACCGACAGTGCGTCGCGCGCGGCGGCA
>JAYUOR010000023.1:0-2257 GCA_043760765.1 Planctomycetota bacterium
TCGCGAACGCTTCGCGGGCGGCCCGGCTATGAGCGCCTTCAGCCGGGCGACGGTTTCGACGGCGCTCGGACGCTTCTCGGGCTCGTTGACGATCAACTCGCGAACGAGCCGGGCCAGCTCCGGGCTCGAGTCGAAGTCCGCGAGTGGCGGACGAGTATCACGCATTTTGGACGCGAAAACTTCCGCCGGCGTCGCTCCGAAGAACGGCGCCTTGCCCGAAAGCATCTCGTAGATCACGAGCCCGAGCGCGTAGAGATCCACTGCCGCAGTGGCCGTTTTGCCACGCATGCGCTCAGGGGCCATGTAGACGGGGGTGCCGATCAAGCTGCTGGTGAGATCTATTCCAGTGCCCGGATGGCCCTGCAGCGAGCTGGCGATGCCGAAGTCGAGAAGGGAGATTTTCTCCTCACCATTCTCCAACGCCGTGACCTGAACGTTGGGGGGTTTGAGGTCGCGGTGCACCAAGCCCCGGGAGTGCGCGTAGCTGAGTGCCTCGGCGATCTGGATCGCGAAACGAATCACGCGGACTTCCTTCAGGGGCGCTTCTGCGGCGATGAGATCGCAAAGGTTCCGCCCAGGCACGAACCGCATCGTGAAGTACAGTTCGCCGATCTCGGTCTTGCCGTCGTTGTAGATCTGGGGAACGCCGTCGTGTGCGATATTGCGCATCGCACGAATTTCGCGCCGGAAGCGCTGCTCGATCTCGGCCGTGCCGCAGTACCGACGATGGATCACTTTCAGGGCGACTTCCTGGCCGTCCATCATCTCGTCGCGCGCAAGGAACACGCGCCCAAAACCACCCTGCCCAAGCAGCTTCACCGGGACGTACCGGCGATCGATCGGCTCGACATTGAGCGGCTCGTCATCCACCTCGCTCTCCTCGGGCGCACCGGGCACGGCGTTGGTGCTCGTGTCCTTGGGCAGCACAACGTTCGAGAGTTCCGGATCAAGCGGGGCCGTCGGCCGCGTAGCATCGCGCAGCCATAACGAAACCGTCGTCAAGAGATAGGAGGTTAGATTCTTGCGAGCCATGGCAACGTGGGATCAGGTCGTGGGGCGCGACCTACCCGTGTCTGGATTCTACACGGGCTTCCAGGGACTCAGGAATCTGCCCGGAAGCCGGTACCCGGAATGCGAGCGAAGCCCCCCACAATCCGAGCACGGCCGGATCCCCACCCAGACTGTCGCGGAAGCGTCTCGAAGCGAAGAATTGGCGTCGAGGCCGATGCGTCCTCCCAAAAAACAATCTGAGCGGAACCCTAGCCCGCCGCTGGGGCCGGGGTGAAGCCGTGGCCGCTTGGGTCTTTGCCGACGAACAGCACTGCGATGCCCTCGATCCGTCCCAAAATTGGCTGCGAGTCGGGCGTCAGCATTCAATAGGTCGCCTGCAGCGTTCGGTCGACGCAGGTCCGCCAGACCGGCATGCGCGGCTCCTGGCGCGAGTGCGTCCGGCCAATGTGCGTGGCATCGACGTGTTACCCAGCGGGCCGGGATCATCGGTCCTTGCGTCGCCGACGTGTTCGAGCGCCCCGATGCGCGCGGGTCTGGCTCGGTTCGCAGCGCAAGAATCAGCCATGCTCCGAGTCGAGCCACACGAAATGTGCGGCCATGGGACTTGAGACCCCGGCGGGGCTGTCGAGAGAGGGCGGCCTCGTCCGCACAACTTCGAGCGGCAAAGCAGACCCAGAGGATCGGGCAGACGCTTCGGCCACGGACCTGCGGAGAGCACGCCGGCTGAAGCATCGACCCGGCCCTCCTTAAATGTGTCTGCGCCGAGCGCGCGCACGGCATTGCAGAATCCGCCGCCCGGCTCGTACGCTGCCATGCCGCCATCGTCCACCTCGATCCCCGGAACCGACTCGCGCAACTCATGCGCGTTGATGAGGCACGTGTCGAGGCCAGTCGCACGGATAGCGAACAGTTGTTCCAAGCCCCTGATCGTGCAGACAGGGTGGGCGGCCGAGGTTGGTACGAGGACGAGTCGACGCCCTGTGTTGGTTTCCGCAGTACGGGAACTCAAGCGCGATCAGGTGGAGTGGTGAAGTATCAAGGCTCGAGGCCTCTGGCGAGACGCACGCCGAGGCTATCACATCCTCACAGATCACCTTTGGCCCCCCCTCCGAAGCAATACAAGACGCCGCGTTCAGGCCGAACAGCGTCCTTCGCCGATCGAATTCCGTGGACCGTATTCCTTTCGCCGCGTTCCGGTTGGTGCTATCCGGCTGCAACGCAAGCGCATGCATCCGCCGCAGGTCAC
>JAYUOR010000024.1:0-5627 GCA_043760765.1 Planctomycetota bacterium
CGGCTACTCGCGCGCGACGACGCCGAACCTCGATCGAATTGCGAGCGAGGGAGTCGTGTTCGACAACGTGTCCACCCCGCGCGCCAAGACTTCGCCGGCGCTGGCCAGTCTCTTCAGCGGCGAATACCCGCACGAACACGGCCTGCGCGATCTGCTCCAGCCGCTCGACGCCAAAGTCCCGCTGCTCGCCGAAGCGTTTGCGCGCGCCGGTTATCAGAGCGCGGCGATCATCGGCAACTACGTGCTTCAAAATCGTTACTGCGGCTTCGCGCGCGGGTTCGATCACTACGTCGAGAGCCTGCCGTCGCGTCAAGGCGTTCCGCCGGACGACGTGCCGCAGCGCACGGCGCGTTCACTGACCCGTGCGGCGATGGTCGCGCTCGGCTTCGAGCCCGCGGCGGAGCACGACGAGGGTGATTCCTCGTTCGAACCGCCGCAGGCGTTGTTCAGCGCCGAGCGCCCGTGGTTCCTGTGGCTGCACTACATGGATCCGCACGGCGCCTACGAACCGCCGCCTGAACACGATATCTTCCACAGCGCAACGCCGCGCTGGATCGACCCGGCACAGCCGCAGGGCCGGCGCAAGCCGCGCATCAGCGAATACAACATTCCGCCGCGAGCCCGCGACGCACAGGGCCGCTTCGATGCGGCCGCGGTCATCGATCTCTACGACGGCGAAATCCACTCGGCCGACTTTGAACTTGGGCGCTTGCTCGAAGCGCTGCGCGCGCGCGGCGATCTGGCGCACACCTGGATCGTGATCACTTCCGACCACGGCGAAAGCCTGGGCGAGCAGGATTATTGGTTCGAGCACGGTTTCTACGCCTACGAGTCGGCCTGCGCCGTGCCGCTGATCGTGCGGCCGCCCGACGATTGGAAGGCTCGGCCAATCCCGGGCCGCCGCGCCGGCGCGCTTTCGCTCTGCGACCTTGGGCCGACGATTTCAGAGTGGCTCGAACTTCCGCCCGTCGCCGCGCGGGCGCCGCAGAGTGCCATTCACGGAGTTTCGCGCGCGGGCTTGCTTGGCAAGGACGATCCGGCTCCGTTCGCGACCTTCAGTGAGAAGATCGACGGCGCTGACCTGCCGGGCGCCGCGCAGACGAAGGCGGTGCGCTTGGGCCACTACAAGTTGCTACGGCGCTGGGCGCGCGGAAAACCCGACGCTGCGGGCCACAGCGCTGCGCTGCGGAAGATCGGCGACGAACTCTTCGACTTGCGCGCCGATCCGCTCGAAGCGAACGACCTCGCGGAAAATCCGCCGAGCGACGCGCCGCTGGAAGAACTGCGCGGCCGCCTGCTCGAGTTCGGCGCCTGCGACGCGCCCTTCGAGGAATTGGAAGCGACCCTGATGCGCCGCCGGGCCGCGCTCGAAAGCTCCGACGCCAACGCCCTGCGCGCCCTCAAAGCCCTCGGCTATTGATGGTTACCCGGCCAGGACTCGAACCTGGAATGAGTGGACCAAAACCACTTGTGTTACCGATTACACCACCGGGTAGATGGCTGGCCACTGGCCCGAGCGCACTTCTCCCGGGAATCAACCCAGGGGGCGAGGAGGATAACGGCCGCGCGCGGGGCGGTCAACGATTCGGCCATGCGCGTCCGCTGACGGCGCGCCATGCGAGTTCGAGCGCGGTGTGAACCGCGAAGGCGCGGATCGACTCGCGGCCGTGTTGCACGTAGCGCCGTTCCAGGGAACGCACCGAGTTCCGCTCGGCCACGCCGAACCAGACCAACCCGACCGGCTTGGATGCGCTGCCGCCATCCGGCCCCGCGATGCCCGTGACCGCAAGCGCCACGTCCGCGCCGCTCTCGCGCAGCGCGCCCTGGGCCATCGCCTCGACCACTTCGCGCGAAACGGCGCCGTGCTCCTCGAGCAGACCGGCGGGGACGCCCAGGCGACGCTGCTTGGCCTCGTTGGAGTAGGTGACCCAGCCCTCGCGGAAGACTTCGCTCGAGCCAGGGACGGAGGTCAGGCGCTGGGCGACTCCCCCTCCCGTGCAGGACTCGGCGAGTGAGATCTTCCAGCCGCGCTCGCGCAGGGCGGAAAAGAGCGCGACCTCGAGCCGGGCATCTTCGCGGCTGAACAGCTGCCCGGAAAAACGCTGCACGAGTTCTTCGCAGCGCGCCTCGGTGATCGCTGTCGCGCGCTCCTGGCTGGCCTGCTTGCCCACGACCTTGACTGAAAGCACGCCGGCGTGGGCCGTGACATCGACGCGCGGATTTTCCTCGCGCGCCATCAAGGCACCGACGTCGTCGGCGAACTGGCTCTCGGGCAGCCCGCAGAGAAAAAGAGTGCGCGTGCAGATCGCCGGGCCGACGCCGCAGGTCGCGCGGATCCACGGCAGAAGGCTTTGCTCGAGCATCGCACGCATTTCGCGCGGCGGGCCGGGCATCACGGCGAGCACGCCGCCGTCGATCCACAGGCGAAAGCCCGGCGCCGTGCCGACCTGGTTTTCCATGATCTGCGCGCCGACCGGGAACCAGACCTGGCGCTGGTTGGTCTTCGGCATCGCGCGGCCGCGCTGCGCCCACAGGGCCTCGAGGTGCGCGAGCGAAGCGGCATCGAGTTCGAGTCCCACGCCGGCTGCGTCCGCGGCGGCTTCGCGCGTCAGGTCGTCGAGCGTGGGCCCGAGTCCACCGGTCGCGATCACGATCTGGAATTCGGCGGTCAGTTCGCGAAAGACACGCTCGAGTCGCGCGCGGTCATCGCCGACCACGACGACCTGCGCCACCTCGATGCCCAGTTCTGCGAGCCGAGCCGCGATCTCGCCTGAATTCGTGTCGGTGTGCCGGCCTTCGATCAACTCGTTCCCGATCGCGATCGTCGCCGCCCTGCGCACGTCGTGGATCATGACTTGTCGTCTTCGTCGCGCTGCTTCTTCTCGCGTTCGCGCCGGCGCGACATCGGCCAGGTCGCCAGCAGTCCGACCTCGTAGAGCACGATCATCGGCAGGGCGACCATGAACTGGCTGTAGGGATCCGGTGGCGTGATCACGCCACCGAAAACGAACGCGAACAGCACGAAGTGGCCGCGATAGCGCGCAAAACCCTTGCGCTGGATCAGGTCAACGTGCACCAGTGCGTACATGACGATCGGCAGTTGGAAGACCGCGCCGAGCGCCAGCGACATGGTGATGTAGAAGTCCCAAAAGTCCTCGAGCTTGTACTGCGCGCCGACCATCTCCGTCGGGAAGGCCACGGCCAGCTGGCTCATGCAGAAAGGCAGGAGTTTCCAGGCGCCGAAGCCCACACCCGTCACGAACAGCAGCACGCTGATCGGGAAGTAGGCCATCACCATGCGCCGCTCCTTGGGGTAGAGCCCCGCGGCGATGAACTGCCACAGTTGATAGAGCAGCACAGGCCCGCCGGCCGCGAGTGCGAAGGCCATCGCGACGCGCATGGAAAAGAAGAAGCCCTCGCCGATGCCGGTGACGATCGGGCGTTGCTCGATCGTGTAGTTGGGGTGCAGGTTCTGGTCCGTTGGATCCGTGGGCGATCGGAAGTAGCGCCCGCGCGGGATCGTCGGATCGCCGGCCAGGATTGCTTCGTACTTCGCGACCTGCGCGTCGTTGACGGCTTTGGTCGTCTCGAGCAACGGCCTGAGCAGGAAGGCGCTGATCGGCTGGTAGTAGGCCCAGCCCACGAAGAACGCGATCGCAAGCGCGAGCACGCCGCGGGTCAGGCGCTTGCGCAGCTCGATCAGGTGCTCGGCCAGCGACATGCGCGTGGTCTCGACCGTCGGTTCTTGCGTGGGCTGCGGCATGGGAGCGGGCAAACAGTTTCGCGATTAGGTCGTGCCGGTGCCAGCACTGGCGCGTCAAACACAGCGGGCGACCTCCGCGCCGGAGATCGCCCGCCTTGGATCGAACACAGCGCCTGGGGCGCCGAACTCGCCCTAGAACTTAAAGTAAGCGCGCAGGTCCTTGAGCGGCGTGATCGCGACGCCCTTGGCTTCGGCTTCCTTGTAGACAGCCGTTTCCGAAGGCTGCATCGGCGCCTCGAGAGCGTTGCCTTCCTGGTCAACGTACATCTCACCGCCGACGACGAGGTAGTCGGTCGTGTTGTCGAGCTTGGCCTGCACGGTGATGCCGAGGTCCTTCAGCAGCACGCGCACTTCGTTTTCGCTGGGCATCGAGAAGCGGCCGATCAGCACCGCGTTGCGTTCGCCCTTGGGGTCGAGCAGCGGGTTGAAGATCCGGTCGCCGGCGACGGGCGGGTCGAACCTGTCGGCGACTTCCGTGAACATGACTTCGGCGCGGCCCGGCTCGGTCTTCGAGACTTCGGCGATGCATTTGACCGCCGTCGTTCCGAGCTTGCCGGAAATCACGACGAACTTCATGCCCGCGGCGACGCGCTGATTTGCGCCGATATCGATCCAACCCATCTGGGCGCTCTTCGAGACGGCCAGCAGGCTTCCGTCGGCCGCTTCGGGTTCCTTGAGGAACGCGAGCTTGTTCGACATCGCCTGGAAGCGCGCCTTGTACTCGATCGTCGCATTGGCGAGGTTGCGCTTCTCGACTTCGGTTTCGCCACGCGCCGTCTTGAGGCCCTTCTCTAGGTCGCCGTTTGTGTTCTTGAGCGCGGCGATCTGTGCTTCGAGCCCGGACTGTGTGCGCGAGGCGGCTTGAACCGCGTCGTCGAATTGCTTCTGCACGGAGGCGATCTGCACCGTTTTCTCCGCGCTCGCCTGACGCAGCGAGGCCTCCATGGTCGCCTTCTCGGACGTGACCGTCGCAACCTGGTCCTTGAGTTGCTGAATCTCGCGCGTGCGCGCCTGGTAGTTCTGCACGACGACCGGGAGCAGTTGCTCAAGGTCGGTCACGCTGGCTCCGGCGTCGCTGAAAGTCTGCTTGGTCGTGTCCAGCGCGGCCTTGATGGCATCGACGTTGGTGACCGGGAAGGAACTCTCGCGGTCGTAGTAGCCGGTTGCGCGCGAGATGACGCCGATCTTCTTCGCGGTGGCCTCCTCCTTCGCGACGGCGTCAGCGCGCTCCTTCTGGGCGGCCTCGAGGCTCCTGTGCAGGTCGGCGTTCTCCGAGTTGCCGGTGAACGCAAAGAGCACCGCGAACAACAGCAGGAAAATGACGCAAATCAGCCAGACGATGCCGACCTTCGCAGCTCCGCGCTGGGAAGAACCCCGCAGGGCGAACTCCTGGATACGCTTCATGGGCTTTCGAGACCCCGATGTTTCGGGGCTGAGGCAGGGGTATTGACGGGCGCTTCGCGAAGTCGACGCATGCGCGTCCCCTCGGGGAAACGCACAGTGATCGCGAGTGCCGAGTGCCGACTTTACCGGCGCGGCGCTGCTCCGAAGTCGGAGGGCACCACTCGGGTCCGCGGGTACAGGGCGTGTGGAAAGGTGGGACTGGGGGGGGATGTAGGCAGACGAATCCCTGCTCGCGGCGGGGGCCGGGGATCGAGCAGGGAGCGCGAGGTGATACCCGACCTGTCCGGAGGCGGCAAGCGAAATCGTCCCCCTTGACGTTGCGGGCGGCCAGACTAGGCTCGCGCGCTTTCCGGAAGGGCTTCGAAGCGATCCGTCCGCCAGGACGGGTTTCATCGACGGCGCAGGAGTCTACCCCGCCGCTCCCCGTGGTTACTGCCCGCCGGCAGCTGAACCAGGCCGG
>JAYUOR010000025.1:0-2252 GCA_043760765.1 Planctomycetota bacterium
GGATTTGCCTGGACCGAAGCCGAGGCGTCGGTGGCCAACGATCTGGCGCAAGCCGCCCAGGCTGCCGCGACGGCCGGCACACCGTTCGCGCCGAAGTTCTTCACGGCCCACGAGTGGGAAACCGTGCGTCTGCTTGTGGACATCATCATCCCCAGAGACGAACGATCGGGCAGCGCCACCGGGGCCGGGGTGCCGGAGTTCATGGACTTCATCATGTCGGACGAGCCCAAGCTGCCGGAGGAATCGCGACGGCAGACCTCGATGCGCGGCGGACTGGCGTGGCTCGATCTCGAATGCCAGCGGCGGTTCGACAAGATGTTTGTGGCGTGCACCGACGCCGAACGCGCCAGCCTCCTCGACGAGATTTCGTGGCCGGCGCCGAAGTCCACAGCCGTCGAAGAACCGGACGTGCCCGAACCCGCGCACGGCCGCGCGTTCTTCTTCAGCTTCCGCGACTTGACCGCCTCGGGATTCTGGACCACGAAGATGGGAATGGCGGATTTACAGTACCAGGGCAACCGCGACGTGGCCGAGTGGACCGGCTGTCCCGACGAAGCGCTCAAGAAGCTTGGCGTCAGCTACCCGAACGCGTGACCTCGATCAACGTTGCGCTCGTCGGCTATGCCTTCATGGGCAAGGCGCACAGCAACGCCTATCGCCAGGTCACGCCGTTCTTCTCGCCGCGCTTGCAGCCTCGCCTCAAAGTGATCTGTGGACGTTCGCGCGTGAAAGTCGACCAGGCCGCCCGCGAATACGGCTGGGACGAATGCTCCACGGACTGGGAGGCCGTCGTCCGCCGGGAAGACATCGACCTCGTCGACATCTGCACGCCCGGAGATCTGCACGCGACCATTGCGATTGCCGCGGCCCGCGCCGGCAAGGTCGTGTTTTGCGAGAAGCCCCTCGCCAACTCCGTGGCCGAAGCCGATCGCATGCTGGCGGCCGTCAACAAGGCGAGCGTGCTCCACATGCTCTGCCACAATTACCGCCGCGCTCCGGCCGTGATGCTGGCCAAGCAGCTCATCGACGAGGGACAGCTTGGCGAGATTCGCCACTATCGAGGCACCTACCTCCAGGACTGGATTGTCGATCCCGCGTTTCCCCTGGTCTGGCGGCTCGACAAGCAACGCGCGGGATCGGGCGCCCTCGGCGACATTGCCGCGCATTCGATTGACCTCGCGCGATTCCTGGTTGGCGAAATCCGCGAAGTGGCTGCGAGCCTCGAGACGTTCGTCAAGAAACGGCCGCTCCCAGAGAATCCAAAGAGAAAAGGTGACGTGACCGTGGACGATGCGGTGATTGCGCTCGTGCGCTTCGCGAGCGGCGCGATCGGGACGATCGAGGCGAGCCGGATGGCGCCCGGGCGGAAGAACTACAACCGCTTCGAAATCAACGGTAGCAAGGGCAGCCTCGCCTTCGACCTCGAGCGCATGAACGAGCTCGAGCTCTACCTCGACTCCGATCCGGAGAACGTCCGCGGTTTCAGGCGGGTGATTGTGACCGAGTCGTCGCATCCGTTCATCAAGGCGTGGTGGCCGCCGGGCCACATCATCGGCTATGAGCACACGTTCACGCACACGGTCTTCGACCTGCTCGAGGCCATGGCCGACGAGCGGATGCCGTCGCCGAACTTCGCCGACGGCGTCAAGAACCAGCGCGTGATGCAGGCGATGGAGAACGCGTCCCGGACGCGCGAATGGGTGCGAGTATGAAGATTGGCGTCTTTGCGGTGCTGTTTGGCGACAAGCCATTCGAGGAAACGCTCGACTATCTCGTAGAGCTGAAAGTTGAAACCGTAGAAATCGGGACCGGCGCTTATCCGGGCAACGCCCACTGCGATCCCGCCGCGCTCGTCAACAATGCGACGCGACTCAGGGGCTTCAAGGCGGCGATCGAGCGGCGGGGCCTCGAGATCAGCGCCCTGAGCTGCCACGGCAATCCTCTGCATCCCGACGCAAAGATCGCGCGGAAGCACCACGCGGTGTTTCTCGACACCGTCAAATTGGCACAACGCCTCGAGGTGGACATCGTCATCACCTTCAGCGGTTGCCCCGGCGGTGGACCGAAGGCGACGCAACCGAACTGGGTGGTGGCGCCCTGGCCGCCTGAGTTCGCCGCCATGCTCGACTGGCAGTGGAAAGAGTGTGTGGCACCCTACTGGCAAGCCACGGCACGCGTGTGCAACTCCGCCGGCGTCCGCGCGGCTATCGAGATGCATCCGAATTTCGTGGTCTACAACCCGGAGACGATGC
>JAYUOR010000026.1:0-5626 GCA_043760765.1 Planctomycetota bacterium
CCATGACACTGACCAGGCGGGCCCCCTCGGCGGCAGCGCGGAGTGCGTCCAGATCGGGCTGGCCGCTGCGGTCGACCCCCACCAGCCGACAGCGGTGGCCTTCCTTCGACAGCGCCTCCGCCGGTCCCAGCACCGAAGAATGCTCGATCGCAGTCGTCACCAAAGTACCAGGTCCCGGAATCGAGCGCATCACTCCGAACAGGGCCAGGTTGTTGGCCTCGGTGCCTCCCGAAGTGAACGTCAGTGCATCCTCGTGAACTCCCAGGGCCGCGGCGGCCTGCTCGCGGGCCGAATCGATCACTTGTCGTGCACGCCGGCCACTGGCGTGCAGGCTCGAAGGATTTCCAAGCCGTTCGTCGAAGAGCGTCTCCATGAGCGCGCGAACTTCATCGCGCATCGGAGTGCTCGCGTTGTGGTCGAGGTAGACGCCCATCAGCGCGTCTCCGCCAGCACCCTTCGATACAAGGCCTCGTAACGGCCCACGACCTTCTCGCGTCGGAAGCGAGCGACGGCCTGCTCGCGGGCGAGCGCGCCCATGCGCTTGGCCGCGGCTGGGTCGAAGAGCAACTTGGCGAGATGGACGGCGAACGCCGCCATGTCCTCGACCGGCGAGAGCAGTCCGGACACGCCGTGTTCGACCACTTCGTGTACCCCGCCGGCGTCCGTCGAAACGACCGGCGTGCCGCAGGCCATCGCTTCCAGCGCCGAGAGTCCGAAGGACTCCTCGCGGCTCGAGAGCGCGAACACATCCGCAGGCGCCATCAACTCAGGAATGGCGTCGCGCTCGCCGAGGAAGACGACGCGCGCGGCTAGCCCAAGCTCCACGACGATCGAACGGCATTGCGCCTGGTCGGGCCCGTCGCCCACGAGCACCAGTTGCGCATTCGTTCCCTTGGTCGCCTGGGCGAACGCGCGCACCAGCCAGGGCACACGCTTCACCGCGCGGAAGTTCGAGACGTGCACGACCATTGGCGGTGCGCCCACCGGAGGCGGCACGATGTCGGGACGGAAGCGCTCGATGTCGATAAAGTTGGGGACAACTTCGATCGACTTGGTGCAATCCATGTCCGGGCAGAAGCGTTCGCGCGTCTGCTTCGCGAGCCACTCCGACACCGCCGTCGCCGCATCGCTGGCGTAGATCACGAACTGCGTCAGCGGCGCGTACGAAGGGTCGTTCCCCACCAGCGTGATGTCCGTGCCGTGCAGCGTGGTCACGACCTTCGGCGCGGGCCGCGAATGGTCGGCCTGCGCCGCCGAGCGCGCGAGGAAAGCCGAAACCGCATGCGGCAAGGCGTAGTGCGCGTGCAGGATGTCGAGCCCCTGCGCGCGGTGCACGTTCAGGATCGCCGACGTGATCGCTAGATCGTGCGGCGTCGAATGGAACAACGGATAGGGAATCCCCTGCGCGCGGTGCATTTGCACAGGCCCCGGCGAACGCGCGAGCCTGGGCGGCACTTCGTGCGAGAAGACGTGCACGTCGTGTCCGGAATCCGCCAGCGATAGCGCCAGCTCGCTCGCCACGACGCCCGAGCCGCCGTAGGTCGGATGGCACAGGATTCCGATACGCAGCTTGGAGTTCATCTCCAGCGTTTCAGGCCGGGCGGATTTCGAAGGCGTCGAGCGGCAGCGGCGGCAATTCGTGCGAGCGCAGCGTCAACTCCGCCTCGCGCTGTTCGTGCGTGCCCAGTGGTTCGTCGTCCGACTCGCCGCTCTCGTGCGGCTTGACTGACACCGTGCGCAGCGCAGGCGGACGCGAGAGTTTCACTTCAGCCGGCGTCGGTCGCGCCAGCAAGGCCAGTTCGGCGTCGCGGCTCTCCTGCGCGATCACCTCGAGCGCCACCGAGTGATAGTCCGACGCGCCGCTCGATTCGATCGCGTACTCGAAGATCGTGCGGCCGTAGGACGGCGCTTCGGCGAGCTTGATGTTCTTCGCGATCGGCCGTTGGAAAACTTCGCCGGGGAAGTACTTGCGGATCTCGCCCAGCACTTCGCGCGCGAGACGCAGGCGGTTGTCGTAAAGACAGGGCAGGATGCCGGTGACGGCGAGCGACGGATTCAACCGCCGACGCAGGAGCTGCACGACGTCGACCAACTTGCTCATGCCCTGCAGCGCGAAGAACTCGGTCTGCAACGTGATGATCGTTTCGCGCGCGGCGACCAGGCCGTTGATCGACAAGAGTCCCAGGCTCGGCGGGCAATCGATCAAGAGATAGTCCGCCGGCGCCTTGCCCGTGCGCGCGCGCTCCTCGCGCTCCCAGGTATCGACAGCGTCGCGCAGCAGTGACTCGCGGCCCATGGCGCTGGCAAGTTCCAACTCCGCGCCCGAGAGATCGATGTTGGAGCAGACCATGAAAAGCCCCGGCGTCGAGGTCGGCCGGATGGCGCTGGCGAAGGCCGAGTCGCCGAGCAGGATCGTGTAGATCGAGGGCTCACCGCTCTTCAGCACGCAATCGAGGTGCAGGCTGAGGTTGGCTTGCGGGTCGAGGTCGATCAGGACCACGCGCCGGCCGAGCCGCGCAAGCGCGGCGCCCAGGTTCACGGTCGACGTCGTCTTGCCGACGCCACCCTTCTGGTTGATCAAGGCAATGCGGCGCATCGGACGCAGAGTGTAGCGCGGCGTACGGCGAGCGCGCCGCTCAACTCCAGCGGCTCAGGTCGTCGACGCCCAAGGGGCCGCGGTGCAGCAAGGGCTCGCCGTAGCGCACGCCGATGCGCTCGCCGAAGAAACGCGCACGGGTTTCCATGCGCGAAAGGATGTCGGCGCCAAACAGCAGGTGTTTACCCTGGTCGGTCGCGCCCTCGGGCCGCAATTGACTCGCGTAGGCACGCACCAGCTCGCACTTCGCTTCCCACACGGCCGTGATGTCGACCACCAGCGTCGGTTCGAACGGAACATGGCCCATGAAGTGCATCAGCCGCTTCGGACGCCGGGCGGGTGCGCCCCCATCCCGTTCGGCCAGACGCGCGAGGCCGGAGAGATACCAGGCCTGACGGGCGAGCTCGCCGGTGGCCGCGTGGTCAGGATGCAGGTCTTCGGTGTGGTGCGCGAGGACCAGGTCTGGCGCGCATTCGCGGATCAGGCGCGCCAGGCTCTCGCGCGCTTCGACCGACGCCGTGACGCGGCCGTCGGGCAGGCCGAGGTTCTCCCTGAACTCGAGACCGAGCGCGCGCGTGGCCGCCTGCGTCTCGCGGTCGCGGTCCGCGAGACTGCCGCGCGTGCCCATCTCGCCGCGCGTGACGTCGATCACGCCGACTTTCTTGTTGGCGCGGCGCAGCATCAGCATGGCGCCGCCGACACAGATCTCCGCGTCGTCGGGGTGCGCTCCGATCACGAGCAGATCCAGCTTCATGTCGATTCCTCGGGCTCGTAGGTGTAGGTCACGAGCAGGTGCACGCGCGGCACGGCGGGCACGTGCACGAACAACTCGTCGATCCAGTGGCGTCCGTGATGGGCGATGAAGTACAGCGGGCCGAGCACGCGCTCCTGCGGCAGTCCGCGCGGGAAGAGCGCGTTCGACACGCGTCGCAGGTGGCGCTGTCCCTTGCCCGACTTGTTCTGGTGCACGCGCTCGGCCTTCTCGCTGACCTTTTCGACCAGCGCGCGGATCTGATCACCGGTGCGCTTGAGGTTTGCGGCAAGCATCGGATCGAGCGCCGTGAGCGCCTCGCGTTGCTGGTTGAGTTCGCGCGCCGCGCGTTTGGCGATTTCGCGCAGCTCTTCGATGACCGCCGGTGGCGCTTCGTTCTGGTTGAGGTCGAGCGCTCCCCCACCGCGCAGCACGCTCTCCGCGCTCAGCTCGAGCTTGGCCAGCGAGGCCTCGACCTCGACTTCGATCACCGTGCACGAGAAACGCGGCACGAACGGAGTGCGCGGCACGCCGGCGAAGTCGCGCAGCGGCACGAGCTGCGCATGGTAGGCCATCTCGCCAAGACCGCCGACATACGCCGCAACCGGCAAGCTCCCATCCTGCGCGATCGCGCGCGTCAGCGCAGCCGGCGACCAGCCCGCCGGATCCTGAACGATCTCCGCGGCGAGTTCCGCCCGCGTGCGCGATCCGGATTCTTCGTCGTAGCGCAGTCCTTCGCCGCCCGACCGCAGCGGGCTTCGACCGCGTTCGTCGACGCGATAGAGCAGCGCCGCGTCCGCGGGATCGATCTGCGGAGCGTGCCCGATCGCGCGAATTTGCGCGGCACCCAGCGCCAGCGCTTCCTCGAAGCTGCGTGCCGGACCGCTCGCCGGCGAGCGCGCAATCATTTCCCCCATCACGCGCGACAGCGAATCGCGGATCCAATCAGGTTCGAGCACAACCAGGCCCAAGTGGCCGAACAGGTCGGTGATCGAGCGCGTGAACGCGCGCGCGAGACTCTCGCCATCGCGCGGGCAGAAGATGTCGAGCGCTTCCGCGCGATGGTCGGCGGTGTGCAGCAATTCCTCCAGCGTCGCGCGAATCGCACTGAGACGATGCTTTTCTTCGCTGAGGATCACGCGCGAAAACGGCTGGCGGCCCGACGACATGCCCGACAGGCCGATCTTCTGCAGGTCCAAGTTCTCGTTCGCAACAAAGACGTGGTTGACCTCGGCCAGGTCGTGATCGTCGGCGTGGTTCCAGAACATCGGCACCACCGGGCGCTCCCAGGCCAGCGCAAGCGTTCGCGCCAGGCGCACGACGTGCAGAGCCTTGTGGATGTTGTAGAGCGGCGAGGCGAGGAAACCGGGCTGCTGCCCCGCGATCACGACGCAAGCGCCGGGCTCCTTCAAGCTGCGCACCGAGTCGAGCACGGCAACGTGTGGAGCGAGCGGGCTCAGGTTCCGCTCGAGGATCGCGGACAGTTGGGCGCGCTCCTCGAGCGTGAAGCGGTCCGCCGGCTGTGGAATCTCCGAGGTGTGCGCGGGAATGATGAAGCCCGGGATCGCGTTCGGCCGATCGAGCAGCGTGCGCGCGATGCCCTTGACGCCGAGTGCGTCGTAAGCAAGTCCCACGACCCGCATCAGCTCCCCCCCCCCGCGGACTCGAGGTCCGCGATCATGGCGCGCGTCGCCGCCACGCTGGCTTCGCGCCAGCTTTGCTTGGCGTAGCGCCCTTCCTTATATGCATAGCTGATGCCGCGGGACGAATTGACCAGCGCGCCCTGCGAGCCGGCGACGAAAGCCGCGCCGAGGTCGCGCGCCGTGGCGCCCTGGGCTCCGTAGCCTGGAAGCAGGAAGGGCGTGTGCGGCATGCGCGCGCGAAAGCCTTGCAGTTCCTTGGCGTGGGTCGCGCCGACCACGGCGCCGACGGACGAGAGTCCACACTTGCCTAGCCTGCGCTCGCCCCAGCGCGCCACCTGGTCGGCAATGACGTGGGAAAGTTCCGGCGAGCCCAAGCGTTGAAAGTCGGCGCTGCCGGGATTCGACGTTCGCACGAGGATGAACAAACCGCTCTGCGTGCGGTCACAGACCTCGAGGAACGGTTCGATCGAATCGGAGCCGAGGAACGCCGAGAGTGTCACCGCATCGCAGACCGCGCCATCGGTCTCGCCCGCGCCCTCGAGGAAAGCCGTGGCGTAGGCGCGCGCCGTGCTTTGGATGTCGCCGCGTTTGACGTCGCCGATGACGAGCAGGCCGAGTGCGCGCGCGTGGCGCACG
>JAYUOR010000027.1:0-2251 GCA_043760765.1 Planctomycetota bacterium
GCCTCGAGGTTGACGCGCTGTCCAAGACGCGCCGAGCCGAGGCTTGTCCTGGCCAGAGTGGTCGGGATCACGGCCACGCTGAACGCGCCGGCGGCCGGCTCGATCACCGTCAGGCTGATGCCGTCGACGGTCACGCTGCCCTTGTCCATCAGGTAGCGCTCGATCTGTGGCGGAACCTGGAACTGGAACCAACGTCCGCCATCGTGAGATTCGCGCACGTCGACGATCTCGCCCGTGGCATCGACGTGGCCGGAGACGAGATGCCCGCCCAGACGGTCGGCGAGCCGCACGCTGCGCTCGAGATTGACCGGCCGGCCGGAATCCAGTTCCGAAAACCAGGTGCGGAAAAGAGTTTCGGCCGAGAGGTCGAAGACCAGTTCCGCGCCGATCGGCTCGGCCACGGTCAGGCAACAGCCGCTGACCGCGATGCTCTCGCCGGGTTGGACCCGGTCGCCCGCCGCGTCGCGCCAGGGATTGGGCAGTCTGAGCCACATGCCCTGGCCGATCGGCTCGGCCCGCAGGACGTTTACGGTGCGCGAAATCAGGCCGGTGAACATGGGCGGGCCGCCGGATCCTGCTCCCGCGCGTCCGCCGGAGCAAGCTCCAGCTCGCTGCCGGACACCAAACCCAGCGGCCTTTGCGGGCGCTCCGCCCTGCCGGACAGCAAGGCAGCCCCCCGGGAGAGGCCGACACGGTATTGACGCATGCGAGGCGTCTCCGTACCCTGCTGGGCCTTTCAAACGGGGGGCAACGTGCCGCTCTTTGTCATTCTGACCTTGTTTCCAGACGCCGTGGCGGCGTATGCGCGCGAGAGCATTCTAGGCTTGGCCCAAGACAAGGGCCTGGTCCAGATCCTCCCGATCGACCTGCGCGACTTCACGCGCGACCGCCACCGCACCGTCGACGACCGCCCCTTCGGCGGCGGGCCGGGCATGCTGCTCAAGCCCGAACCGATCGTCGAGGCCGTCGAATGGCTCGAAGCCAAGTACGGCGGCTTCCGCAAGTTCGCGCTCTGCCCTTCCGGGCCGGTCTTCCGCCAATCGACGGCGCGACAGCTGGCCGGCGAGCAGCGGCTGCTCTTCCTGTGCGGTCGCTACGAAGGCTTCGACGAACGCGTGCGCCGCCTGGTCGCGTTCGAGGACCTTTCGCTCGGCGATTTCGTGCTGTCCGGCGGCGAACTGCCCGCGCTCGCGATCACCGAAGCCGTCGCACGACTCCTGCCCGGAGTGCTCGGGCACGAAGAGTCGTCGCTGCACGAGTCCTTCGGCCCGCTTGGCAACGGCGAGCAACTGGACTGTCCCCACTACACACGGCCGCGTTCGTGGCGTGGACTCGAGGTCCCCGAGGTGCTCCTCAACGGGGACCACTCGGCCATCGAACAATGGCGCCAACGGGCCGCGCGCGAAAAGACAGCGCAGCGCCGCCCTGGAGCCAGTCCCCAAAATTCAAATCACTGACCCTGGACTGCGCCGTCGGCGCTGTCCACCGAAACCCCTTTGCGCAGCGGGCGCCCTCGCGCCCACCCCGGAGAACTCACATGCACCTGATCCAAATCGTCGAAAAAGAGCTGGGCAAGGCCCAACTCCCCAAGGTCCAGGTGGGCGACTCGGTCGAGGTGCACTACCTGATCAAGGAAGGCGAGAAGGAGCGGATCCAGCTCTTCGTCGGCGTCGTGATCAGCATGCGCGGCCGTGGAATCCGCCGCACGATGACGGTGCGCCGCATCGTCCAAGGCGAGGGTGTCGAGCGCAGTTTCCCGCTGCACTCACCGCGCGTGAAGGACGTCGTCACGACGCGCCGAGGAGAAACGCGCCGCTCGAAGCTCTACTTCCTGCGCGAGCGCGTCGGCAAGGGCACGCGCCTCAAGGAAGTTTTCGGCGCCAAGGGCGAGCGCGACGAAGCGGAGGCAGCTCCCGTCGCCACGCCGGCTCCGGCCAAGAACAAGGCAGCGAAGGCCACCGTCTGAGACGGCGGGTCCACGGACTCCGCCGCGCCCGGACGAGCGCGCTTTCGCTTCCACATTCACGCTCCACCAGGCGCTGCGCTCACCACGAGCGAAGCGCTTGGACTGTTTCTGGAGACTCGCACCCTTCCCTAGGGCAGTCTCTCCGCGCATCCTGTTCACCCGTCCTCGTCTAGCCGGTCCCAACGCGCTTCATTCGTAGCGCGCGGGTGCCGGCACCCCGGGATCTTCTCGTCATGGTCGAAAACGCACGCCGCATGTTCCTGCTGATCGCCGCTGTGGTGATCG
>JAYUOR010000028.1:0-16242 GCA_043760765.1 Planctomycetota bacterium
CCTGGCGCAGGGCGACCCGCCGCCCTTGTGCCAGCGCTGCTCGATCATGCAGAGCCCGCCGCCGGTGTTCGAGAACGAGGACGAACTCGAAGGCCAGGCCGCCGACCTCGCCAGCTACTACGGCCCGCTCGACCTTGAGCCGCGCGCGAAGCACGAGCATGAGGGCGATCTCGTCGTGGGCCAGGGCCAAAGTGGCGTGGGACAAGATCTGCGCCGCGCACAACACGAGCTTGCCGAATACGAAACGCTTCGGCGCGACCTCGTCGCCGAGGTGCAGAGCCTGAAGCAGCACTCGGCGACGATCGCCGCCGAGTGTGGCGCGCAGGCCGGCCACATCGAAACGATCGAGGCCGAGCGCGACCAGTTGCGCCCGCACGCCGCGACGCTCGCCGCCGAGCGTGGCGCGCAGGCCGGCCACATCGCAACGCTCGAGGCCGAGCGCGAGCATTTGCGCGGCCATGTGCGCAACCTGGAACGCATCCTCGAGCGCATCCACGGGCGCGGGCTGTACCGCCTGCTGTGCGCGGTCAAGGACACGCTGCTGTTCTGGCGCCGCGGGCGCCCGGATGGCCGCGCGGCGCTGGATTCCGACCGGAACGAGGAGCGTCGAGGATGAGCGCGAAATCCGCTGTCGGCCACAACAATTGAACTCCGCGGCAGTTTGCGAACGACCTGCTCTGGGAGAATTGGGTCGGTGCTTGGTGAAGTGCTGCTCGACCTCGAATCGTCGATCAGCAATCCCGCGCTCTTCATAGACAAAGTGCAGCTGACGGACGAAGGCCTCAAGACGCAAGCACGTCTCGTCGGTGCCTACATCCTCGAGCAGTCCGTTCAAAAAGGCGCCGTAGCGAGGCATAGCGGGCGAGGACGAGGCGAGCAGCGTGAAGGAACGGCGGCAGGGGTCCCCGCGTTAGAGCGCGAAGCGCTCGTAGCGAAGGCTCCTGCGGAGCCTTGCAGCGGGGGCGGCCTTCCTGGCCGATGAGCACGACGTTTCGAGCGCGACGCAGCATCGCCGAAGATCGCGAAGCCGAGCAGGCGACTTTTTCTGGCGGGCGGCTAGCGCGGCGGAGCGCGCCGCGACTTGCTCAAGCCGCAAGCGCAGGCAGCGAGGCCGAGGGTCAGCAGGCAGGCGAAATGAGGCTGATCCCTCGGTTTGCGCGGATGCGCCTCAGAGCACTCGCGCGCGTTGCAAGGTGACCAGCATCGCCTTGCCGGTCATCACATGCTTCGAGAGCTTGGCGAGCTCGTCCAGGGCCTTGATGCGCGCCGGGTCGGTGGGAGCGGCCAGCGCCTTGGCGAGCGCGGCCTGGTGCTTCGACGGCATGTTCAGCGCCTTCAATGCCTTGGCGATATCGATCGGCGCGAGCTTGGCCGCCTTGATCGCCTTCTTGCGCGACTTGAAGTGCGCCAAATCTTCCGCGAGCGAGTCGCGACGGACGCACACCTTGCTCCATTCACTTCGCAGTTCGATGCGGGTCTCGTTACCTACCGTCCCGCTGGCCGCTTCCACTTTCTTGCTCAGCAGTTCCAGCTTGGCCAGCCCGTCTTCGAAGCGCTTCAGCGGCAGGTCGTCCGCGTCGCTATTGGCCAGCTGCAGTCCGGTCGCATTGCGCGTCTCGACGCATTTCAACGCCTTGGCGTGGATGCCATCGAGGGCCGTGCGCACGCTGACCTGATCCGGCGCGAGGTCCGTGATGATCTTCGTCCCCTGCTTCACCCACCCGGCGTAGTCCTCGGAAAGATCCCAGAGCTTGTCCTGAGCGGCAAAGCGAGATTCGACGAGCGCGGCCGCGGCGGTGTCGAGCTTGAGCACCTGCTTCTCCCAGCTCGCGATCTGCTTGATCATTTCGACGATCTCGTCCTTGTGCGCCTTGACGGCCGGCGCGTTGTAGGCCGCGGTCTTGGCCGAGCCGCGGGCGACGCCCAGCTTCTCGATGGCGTTGGGCACCAGCTCGCGTGCAATGTTGAGGTCCGTAATGCCGTCGCCGACCGCGGCTTCGCTGGTCGTCTTCAGGTTGCGGGCGAATTCGACTGCCTTCGTCAACTTCTCGACGGCCTCCGTCACGGCCGTGGAGGCCACATCGCAGTCGAATTGCATCTGCTCGAAGAGCTGGTTGGGTTCTTTTGCGGTCATAGCATGCACTTGGGCTAGGTGGGGATGGCGCTGCCGGGTCGGGGCCGACCATGGGTTGCCGCTCACTGTACTTGGCTTCTGCGAAGCGCGAAAACGCTTCGCCAGCGTGGTCCGCGTTTCGCATGTAGGATCGCGGTGTGGCCGACGGAGAGGAAGTCCAATCCCCTCATTTATGTCTTCACGGTAGCACCGCGAAGGGGGAGCCGGAGCTTGCAGCGGCCGCTCCCCATCCACGCACGCTGAAAAGGGCCCCACCGAACGCCGAACAAGGATTCCTGTTCAGCGTTCTGGGGGCCCTTTTCATTTCGCCGTCAACATGCCGGCCAGCAGCCCGCTCCGCGCTGCTATCGTGAAGGCACGAGCGGTGGCTCGGGACGACTATCCTCTTTTAGAATTGCACCTTCATGTTTCTCCGCGTTTTGAGCTTGCTTGCGGTCGCTCTGAGCTTCCAAGTTCCAGAGCTCGATGAGAGCAACTTTGCGCGGTGGCGCGACACGATCAGGCCCAAGCCCGCGGAACTCCTCTTCGAGGACTGCGCTTGGAAGCCGACGTTCTGGGAAGCGGTGGTCGAGGCGCAAACGACTGACAAGCCCGTGTTGCTGTGGGCCATGAATGGCCACCCGCTGGCTTGCACGTGAAACAATGGAGTCATCGCCAGACGGTCCGTCTGGTCGAATTTTGAAGTTCAATCGCTGCTGAAGCAGTTCGTCGCCTGCGCTGACGAAGTGAATCGCCTGCAGCGCGGCAAGGACCCCGAGTGTCTTCTGGCGCAAAAGATCTTCGAGCAAGGTCACTACGCCGGCCGCACCCAGCCGACCGGCACGCGACAAGGCATCTACGCCAGCGCGCCGAGCGGCTTGATGCTGGCCAGCATCAACACGAATGATCCGAAGAAGATGGCTGCCATGTTGCAGCGGGCTTTGGAAAAGTGGAACACGCTCTCCGAGTCAGAGCGCATGCTGGCAGGCGATCCGAGCGTGGAAACGGTGAAGCTGGACCGGCCCGAGAAGCGCTATCCCAAAGACGGACTGGTCCTGCGTGTGTTCTCCCGCGACCTGCCGGGCGAGCAGCAGCCCAGCGACTGGCGCGCCGATGCGTGGAATCAGGACTACGCGTGGTTCCGTGCCGAAGAGGCGCGTTCGCTCCTGCCTTCTCTGTTGCGAAAGGGCGAGAGGGCGCATGTCCCGGAGGCGTTGATTCGGCGTCTCGCTCGGCTGAATTTCGTCGACAACGTGCGCGGCCAGACCATCGACTACCCCAACGAAGATGTGAAGACAGCCGTGCTCGATTCGGAGGTCTTGAGCGTCGCGCACGGCATCGCGACCGTGCGATTCCACGGCGAGACGCGGGCCGAGCACGAGGGCGTCTGGGTCATCGATGGCTTCAAGGACACGCAGGGGCCGGCGAAGCACAAGATCTGGATGAACCTGAAGCTCTTCGGATCCGCCGAGTTCGACACAGCGACGGCTAGGTTCGTTTCCTTCGAAGTGCTTGCCGTCGGCCGGCGCTTCGGCGCGACGCAGTACAACGGCCGGCACGACGACATGCAGGCGGCGCCGGTCGGCTTCTGCCTGAGCCTGGCCGGCGACACCCCGGCCGAACACGTTGCTCCCGCGTTCTACTGGGCCTACGGCTGGCGTTGAGACTGCCGTGCCAAGTTCGTCTCGCGCAATCGGCTTGCGGTCGGCGCGGCAGCACTCGTGCTGGTCAGCCTTGTCGCCGGCCTGCTCGCGACCAGTCTCGCGTTGAAGCAGGCCAAGCGCGAGCACACTCGCGCGGAGAATGCGTTATTGGCAGAGACCGCGGAGGCGGCGCGCGCCAATCTCGCGCTGCGGCGCCAGACGGGCGTCGTCGATACGCTGAAACGGATTCTCGGTGCAGTCGCTCCCGGCGAGGACGGCCGTAAGGTCACGGTCTATGAACTGTTGGAACGCGAGCGTCCGCGGCTCGACCGGGAGTTCCCCGACGATCCCGGTTCGCGCGCCGCACTCGAGGCCGTGCTCGGCGGCGCCTACGACAGCCTCGGGCTGCGCGCAGAGAGCGATGAACTGCTGACCTCCGCGGTCGCGACACTCGAGAAGTTAGACGAAATCGACCCGGCAGAACTCGCTTGGCTGCGACTGATGCTGGCCAAGATCCGCACAGGCCAGAGCCGCTTCGCCGAAGCGCAGGCGCTCTTCGACGCGAGTCTGCACGTGCTCGAAGCGCAAGGCAAATTGCGCAGCGCCACCGGCATCAAGGCCGTGCGTCTGCAGACCTCACTCCTGGCGCGCAGCGGGCGGACCGTCGAAGCGCTCGACGCCTTCCGCAAGGTCGCGACTCTGGCGGAAGAGGTGCTCGGCCCCAATGACCCGGACACGATCATGGCAATGAGCCAAGTCGCAGCACAGTCGAGCGCGCTGCGCAAGCGAGATGAAGCCGAGGATTGGGCGCGTCGCGCACAGGCGCGCGCGGAGGGCGCCTTCGATCCAGGCCATCCGCTCA
Organism: Planctomycetota bacterium; assembly: GCA_043760765.1. GTDB lineage: Bacteria > Planctomycetota > UBA1135 > UBA1135 > JADJQU01. Next base: position 4,619 of record JAYUOR010000028.1, read on the forward strand.
TTCTCTTCACCGCGATCGAACTCGGACAGGCCTTGCAGGCGCGCGGAAAAATTGCGGAAGCCGTGCCTGTGCTGCGCGATGTCCTGGCCGGATCGATCGAGGTCTACAGCGAGCGTCACCCCAACACGATCCATGCGACGGAACTGCGGGCCGGGGCCCTGAAAGATTCGGGAGAGTTCGATGAGGCTGAGCAGTTGGCGCGCGACGCGCTCGAAACTGCGCTGAGTCAGCAGGCGAGCGTGCTCGATATCGAACTCTGGGCGCGGATCTGCCTCGCCGACGTGCTCACGGCAAAACACGAATCGTCGGCTGCCGCCGAAGAGCTGTCCGCCGCACTCGCGCGCCTTGAAGCCGCCAACATGCCGAGCCATCCGGCGCACTTTCGGCTGCGCTGGGCCCTGGCCGAACTCGATCTTGCCGCGGGGCGTATCGAAGGCAGCGAATTGCTCGTGCGGCGCGAGACAGAGCTTGCGAGCGAAAAACCAGACTCTAGCGCGAAGAGCTTGAACCTGGCCCGCGGTCTGTACGGCCGAGCGCTGTGGGCTCAGGGCAGGACGAAGGATGCAAGGCCGGAGCTGATCGCGTGTCTGGATGCAGCAGCCGCGTGGACGGATTCTGAACTGGCCGCGTTGACCGACGAACAGCTCGATTCACTGCTGGACGCCTGCGCGAAACTCGGTAGAGATGCACTGCGCAAGCGCCTCGAGACGATCAAGTTCGGAGTCGGCTGAATCCGCGAAACTTCGTTCACACTGACGGCGGAACGAAGTGCGGTCTGCACATGACCGCACTCCGGACGAAGTCGCTCGACTCCGTACTACAACCCGCCGAACTTCTTGATGTCCTTCTCGTGTTTGGCGAGTGTCTTCTGCAGCGCGGTTGCCGCCGCGGTGATGTCGGCCTTCACGCCCGCTTTCAATGCTGCCTGGAAGGTCTTGAAGTCCTTGACCACGTCCTTTTCACCGTCGGCACCATCCATCATGTAAGCGACGATGAGTCCGGCTTCGTGATACAGCCTGCTCGAGCCGTCGATGTCCTGGACATCGAGCTTGAAGGCGAACACGTCTTCGAGCTTACGCAAACCGCCGGACTTCTTGAGCTCGGCGAGCGCGAAGTTGCGCCACTCCAAGGGATCCGCGCCTTCGGTCGGTTTCGGATTCTTGACGTAGCGTTCGACGTAGGACGCGGCTCCGTAGCGCAGCCAGCGGGGGATCTTCTTCTCGCCCCAAAACGCCGTCGAGTAGGTGGGCAGATCACCGCGGCCTTCGCTGCCAATGAAGTCGCCGACGGCGCTCCATGAAGGATCGATCGCGTCGATGAAGCTCTGAGCCGCCGCCCAGCGCAGCCAGTAGGGGCCCCAGCCTACGATCTTCGGATCCTTGCGGTCCCAGTAGCTGACGCCGCAACCTAGAAACTGGATCGGCGTGCCGCCGCGAGCAAAGAACGCGTCGGCGAAGTAGGCGCCGTGCAGCGAAGAAATGCCTTCGCTCTCGATCAGGATCGGCTGAGAGCCCGCGGCCTGGTTGTACTGCTGCAGACTGTTCAGCACGAAGAAGTGCGGCTTCTTGGCCGGCTCGATGCCGAAGATGCGTACGAGTTCGGGGTAGATATTGTCCGCGTTCCAGCGCGCCAGATTCGCGCCTTCCCAGTCCGTCGTTGCCCAGGTCTCGAAGTGCTCGCCGACGAGGTCCCAGCTCTGTTCGAGCTTCGAATGGAATTCGTTGGCCTTTTCCATGTCGAGCCATTCCTCGCCGCACTTCCACTGGATCGCTCTCCATTTCTCGAAGTCCGCGGGCGCGATCCAGCTGTTGTCGTCGGGGCGAAACTTTTTGCCCGCCGCTTTCTCGTCGGCAGCTTTTTTCTCTTCCGCGACTTGGACCGGATTGCTCCAGACGCCCTTGTCGTCCTTGGTCCAACCCATTTTCATGAAGGGCACATCCGCCTCGGGCAGCCACTCGTCCTTGTACTTCGCGAGGCCCTTACCCTTCATCTTCGCGGCTTCCTCGCGCTTGTACTTGGCGAGCTCCGCGAAGCTGGCGAACCATTTTTTGTCGTAGAACTGGTGGTGCAGAGCCTTGTGCGCGACTTCGTTGTTCGCGTCAAGCTCGATCACCTTCTTGTAGACCTTGTCGGCCAGGTTCGCCTGCGGACCGCCCAGGTAGGAAGCGGCCAGCTCGAGCAGCTTGGCGACGTCCTTGCCCGCTGCCGCGATCTTTGCGTCGAACTCGGAGGGCTCCTGGGCTTCGAGGACAGACGAATCGACGTTGGCGGAGAGGGCGAGGGGGGAGGAAAGGACGCTCAGGAAAAGCGCAGAGATCATGGCGGATGAAATGGCTCCAATTATCGGTGGACCAGGGAGGCAAGAGACTACCACTACGGGCCAGCCCGATGATCTTCCGGTCCGGACATCGCATAATCCAAACATTGCCATGCTCACCCTCCTGCACCGAGAGCGGCCGATCCTGATCGGCGTCATCCATCTGATCGCCTGTCCGGGCTCCCCGCGCTTCGCGGGCGACGTCGAGGTTCTGGTCCACCGTGCGGTACTGGATGCAGTGGCGCTGGCCGCCGGCGGCTGCGACGCCTTGATCGTCGAGAACTTCGGGGACACGCCCTTCTTCAAATCGCAGGTGCCAGCCGAAACCGTTGCGACCATGGCGCTGGCGATCGCCGCGGTGCGCCAGGCCGTGCCGCGGGGCCCAGTCGGGGTCAACGTGTTGCGCAACGACTCACGCGCTGCCCTGGGACTGTGTGCCGCGACCGGCGCCAGGTTCCTGCGGGTCAATGTGCACATCGGCGCAGCCGTGACGGACCAGGGCGTGATCGAGGGCGACGCCGCGAACACGCTGCGCGAGCGCGCGCGACTCTGCCCGGGGGCCGCGTTGCTCGCCGATGTGCATGTCAAGCACTCTTCGCCGCTCGGCGGCGGTTCGATCGGTCAGGCGGCCGAGGACATCCTGAAGCGCGGCATGGCGGATGCAGTGATCGTTACAGGCCGCGGCACCGGGCACGCGCCGGATGTCGACCTCTTGGCCGAGGTGCGCGCCGCAATTCCAGACTCGTGTCTGCTGATTGGCTCGGGCCTCAACGAAGCGAATGCGCGCGAGCTGCTGCGCTTCGCCAACGGCGCGATCGTCGGAACGTTCTTCAAGCAGATGGGCAGGATCTCCGAGCCCATCGACGTCGAGCGCGTCAAGCGCCTGCGCGCGATCTTCGACGGCGGCGCCTGATCAGCGCTGCTTGCGGATCCACAGCAGTGGGTCGAGCTTCGCCCCCGGTTCGATGTGCTGGATCTCAAAGGTCGCCTTGCGATCGAGCTGCAGCATGCGCGCGGGATAGGCCAGCGGGCCGTCGATTTTCCAGTCTTGGAATTCGTAGAGCGACTCTGGGTCGTTCGGCTCGAGCCGATAGCCCAGTCTTTTCAGCCCGCCTGCGCCGTCGATTTCGATCCAGCACAGCGCGCGCGTTCCTTCGTTCAAGATCAGTCGTCCGTTCTCGCGCACGAGCGAGAGTCCGTCGTGATCCGGCTGCGCAAGCCGCCAAAGCAGCGTGAACCAGGCGCGCTCCTGCCGGCCGCGGAACTTGCGCGCCTGCGCAGGTTCGAGTTCGACGCCGCTGGATCCATCGAGGATCCAGGCCTGCGTCGGCGTCGCTGCGATCACCGTTTCGACGGGGCCGACGGCTTGCGAGAGCGCCATTCGCCCGTCCGCGAAATCGATCCATTGTTCGATACCCTGACGCGAGTTTCCGTCTTCCGCCGTGAGCACGCCGAGCACGCGCAGCGTTTTCAAGTCGCGCCAATGTTCGACACCTCCGAGTGAGGCCCACAGGCGCGCGAGGTCGTCCTCGAGCACGCTGTCGATCTGATCGGTGGTGAAGGCCGTGGACCGTACACGGAATTTGCCGACTTCGGCGAGCGCGGAGCTCCATGCCAGGCGCGGGCCGACCACGCTCCACCAATCGCCCGCGGTCAGGTCCGGCGGCGGCAGGGAATCCAGGCGCAACTCTCGCAGGGCCACGAATTCCGCTTCGAATCGTTCGAGCTCACTTCCATGCATCGCATGCAGGCGAAACTCTTCCTGTTGCAACTGCGAGCCGGCGAACTTGATGCGCTCGGCCAGCACCGCGCTCGCGTTCTTCGGCACGTGTGCGGTTGCAATCGCGGCGCGCAATGCATCGAACCTCTGCTTGGCCTTTGCGAAGTCCGCAGAGGTGTAGAGGTAGGCAGGTTCGATCCGGCCGCCGAGATCGACGCCGGCGGGAACGAAACTCCAGCCTTCGAGTTCGCGCGCTAGCGCTGCGACGGTCACGCATTCCAGCGCACGCGCTTGCGCGCTCGACTCCGATGAAGCCTGCGCCGGTGGAACCCAGCGGATTTCCGTCGGCAGGCTGGCGCGCGAATCGAAGAGCACGACGTCCATGGGCTCCTTGGAGGGCCGCCCCGCGCGCGGCGACGTGCGCTGAACGATGCCAGGGAATCCGGCGCGCAGCGTGCTGAAGGCATGCTTCGCGCGTTCGAGGTCCTCGGGGCGGGCCAGCATCGAAACGTGCCAGCGCGGGCCCTTGCCCGCTCCGCTCGGCCATACGCCGAGCAGCCTTCTACGAGCCCACGGGCTGCCGTTTGCCGCAGCTGGCCGATTCTCCTCGTCTGCGCCGGCGGGCGTCTTCACGACGGCTCGCGCCAGCCCGTCGCAGATTTCGTCCAACTGGTCCGGCGAGACTTCGAACTCGAGTTCCCCCGCGGGAACGGACGGGAAGGTCGATCCCCGCTCGGGACCGATGCGCAATTGTGCGCGAGTTTCGGGCCCGAGGATCTGGCTTGGGATCGAAGGCCAAGGGTCGGAAGAGAATTCCTCCCAGACGATCGAGACGTGCACACCCGGGCGCTCGCGCGCGGCCAAGGCCGGAGCCTCGAAGTCTTGCGAAGCTGCGGGCGCAGGGAGCAGACAGTGGATTTGAGCCGGACCCGCTGAGTCCGCGGACTGGCCCGTGCAGGCCCAAAGCGCGCACGCCAGGGTGAAGCCTGCGAGCGTGCGGCGAGCGGAGGAGTGGAGGGCGGATGTCACTTCAATCATGGCGGCCCTTGAAGAGCGCGCCCTGGCCAGTAGTCTGCGTTCTGAGTCCAAGCTACACCATGAGCCTCGAACAACACCGCAAGGTTCCGAAGCGTCCGTTGGGGTTTGCCGTGATCACGATCTCGGACACGCGCACGGGAAAAACGACCGCCGCGCCCGACCATGGCGGCGATTTTTTGGTGGCCTCGATCAGTGCCGCCGGCCAGCGCGTCGTGACCCGCGATTGGAGCCTCGATGAAACACCGGCCATCGAAGAGGCGGTGCACCGCGCGCTGAATCACGCCGAGGTCGAGATCGTGTTGACGACCGGCGGCACGGGCATCGCGCCGCGCGACGTGACCTATCCGACGCTCCTGCGCATGTTCGACAGCGAGATTCCTGGCTTCGGCGAGTTGTTCCGCTGGCTGAGTTTCCGCGAGATCGGCAGCGCGACGCTGCTCTCTCGCGCCGTTGGCGGATTGATCGCCGGCAAGGTCGTCCTGGCGCTGCCGGGTTCGCCCAAGGCTCTCAAACTCGCGATGGACGAGATCGTGTTGCTCGAAGCGGATCATCTGGTGAGCCAGGCGCGCGGTCCGGCGGCGAGTTGAGCGCGGGTTGCGGCATCCGGCGGACGGAAAGGCTAATCTCCGCTCGATGCGACTTGGAATTCATCTGCTCGCGACCTGCGCGCTCTTGTGCGCCTGCTCCAGCACGAGCCACAGCCACGCGCAGCAGGAATGGACTGCATCCGGCTCCGCGCTGATCCTCACGCCGGGCATCGAATGCGGCACGAACTCAGTCGCCTTCGCGAGCGGAATCACGGCGGACGATTTCGGAGACGGTCGCGCGGCAAGTTTCGCCGCAGCTGACGGCGCAGAGTATGTCTTCAGTTCGCCCGCGATCGCCTGCGAGCCCTTCGACGAATGCCTCGTGTCGTGGAACGCGCGCCATTCGAAGTCGACGGGTTTCGGCGTCGAGATCGCCGTCGCGCGCCGGGCCGACGCCGAATTTTCGCCCTGGATGTGGATCGGAGAATGGAACGTGCGCGAGCGGCCGGCGGAAGCGCTGCTCGCCTTCGAGGACGCGAAGATCGACGTGGACACGTTCAGCTCGAAGTCGCAGTGGCGCGCCGTGCGCGTACGCGTGCGGGTGCGCGCCAACGATCCCAAACAGCTGCGTTTCGCGCTCGATGCACTCGCGCTCGTGCCGACGCTGCACAAGGGATTGAGCGCGAATCCGGCGCCCACCGAGGCCGCGCCCGCCGGCGTGGCGCGCATGGCCGTGCCGTTTCGCAGTCAACGCGTGGAAGAGTCCGCGCTCGCCGGCCGCATCTGCAGCCCGACCTCGGTCTCGATGCTGCTCGCCTACCGCGGCGTCGATGCCAGCACGGCCGAGGTCGCGCGCCGCGCCTACGATTCCTTCCACGACATCTACGGAAACTGGAATCGCGCGATCCAGGCGGCCTATTCCTTCGGCGTGCCTGGACGCTTGGAGCGCATTTCCAGTTGGACGCGCGCCGAAAAACTGCTCGCCACGGGGCAGCCATTGATTCTCTCGATCGCCGCGAAGCCCGGCCAGTTGCGCAACGCGCCGTACGCGTCGACTTCAGGGCACCTGCTCGTCCTGTGCGGATTCGACGCACAATCTAACGCCTTGGTCAACGATCCCGCGGCGGCGACGGCCGAACTCGGACAACTCGCCTACACGCGCGCGGATCTGGAAACTGTGTGGATGGCGCGCGGCGGGACGACTTACGTACTCGAGCCGATGCGGACGAAAGAACGCTGAGGTCCCCGTGCTGCACTGGAAACATCTCACACATCTGAGCGGTCTCAATCTTTCGCCCGAGGACCGCGAGGAAGCGCCCTTCAAGAATGTACTGCTGGCGCGGGCCTGGACCTATTTCGCCAAGGACGTCTGGCGGCCGAACCTTGAAGAACTCGATCCGCTGCGCGCGCTCTACTACAAGACGGCGCGCGTCCTGTACCTCGCGACGAAAGGCTTCCTCGAGGACGACTGTCTGTTTCGCGCGTCGGCGTTGACTTACATCACGGTCTTGAGCCTGGTGCCGCTCTTGGCCTTCGCCTTTTCGGTCGTGAAGGGACTCGGCGCCTACGAGAACCTGATGGCGAGCGTGCGCCAGTGGCTCGACACCTGGCTGGCAAGCGAAGCGCAGCGCACCGGCGAATCCGGCGACACGATCCGGCACACGCTCGACGTCGTGCTCGAGTTCGTCAACAAGACCGATGTGACCAAGCTCGGCGTGGCGGGGCTTGCGTTCCTCGTGTTCGCGGTCGTGCAGATGCTCGGCACGATCGAGCGCTCGTTCAACGACATCTGGGGCGTCAAGCGCCAGCGCACGCTGCTGCGCAAGGTCACGGACTACCTGGCGATGGTGATCCTGGCGCCTATCTTCTTCCTGACCGCGGTCAGTCTGACTTCGCTCGCGCAAACCGAGAGCGTCGCGAAATTCGTGCGCGAGAGTCTGCACTTGGGCGGCGTGATCGACCTCTTGGCCCAGTTCACCAGCGTGTTCGCGATCTGGATCTTCTTCACCTTCCTGTTCATGACGCTGCCCAACGCGCGCACGAAGTTTTCGTCGGCGCTGCTCGGCGGGCTGGTGTCGGGGTTGTTGTGGCACGCTGCGCAGATCCTGCATATGAAGTTCCAGAGCGGCATGGTGCGCTACAACGCGCTCTACGCCGGCTTTGCGGCGATCCCCATTTTCCTCGCTTGGATCCAGGCTTCGTGGGTCACGGTGCTGGCCGGTGCCGAGCTGACTTTTGCGCACCAGTCCGAACCCGGGTACCGCAAGATCGCGCGCAACTGGCCGACGGACCACGCGCTCCAGGAAGTCATCGCGCTGCGCGCCATGGTGCGGATCACGCGCGCCTTCCAGAACGGCGCGCCGCGGCCCGACGCCGGTCAGCTCGCGGCCGCACTCGGCGTTCCGCCGCGCCCGGTCGAGGCGGCGCTCGGCGTCCTGGCCGAACGCGGTCTGGTTGCGATCAGCGAGGAGCATGAGGTCGCGACTTTCCTGCCCGGGCGCGATCCCGGCGAGATCACGATCAAGAACGTCATGGATGCTCTGAAGGGATCTTCCGGAGCTCTCGATGCGCCCATGCGCGCCGCGGCCGATGAGCGTCTGGCGGGTCATGTCCGTCAGCTCGACCATGAAATGACCCATTCGCCCTCGAACCTGACCCTGCGCGAATTGGCCAAGGAACCGCCGCCAAAGCAGAGCCCGGCTTCCAGTTAAGGCCGGCGGGCATGGCCAGCCGAAATGGGCGCATGGCTCGCGTGCTCCAATGCTGTCCGGGTTGTGCCCGGCAATATGAAGTCGGTGCGCTGGCGGCGGATAGCCCGCTGGTCTGCTCCTGCGGCGTCACGTTCAGCGTGACGCGCAAACAGGCGCTCGCGCCGCGCGCGATGTGCTGCTCGCGCTGCGGCGGCAATCTCGGAGCGGACGCGCTGGTCTGCGAGTATTGCCAGGCACAGATCACGCTCGAAGAGCGTCACCTCGACTCGATCTGTCCCGCGTGTTTCGCGCGCATGTCGAGCGAAGCGGACTTCTGCATGAGCTGCGGCGTGCGCATCGACGTGCAGGTGCTCGCGCCACTGCCAGCGAATGCCGCCTGCCCGCGCTGCAAAGTTGCGCTGCGTTCGCGGCGCGTCGGAGCGGAAGCTTTGGTCGAATGTCCGACGTGCGCGGGATTGTGGGTTGAGCCGCGATTGCTCGAGCGTCTGTGCAATGACGCCGGCGCGGCAAAGTCAGTCTGTGAAGCGCTTGGTGAGTCTGCGCCGCGAGCGGCGAGCGCGGCTCAAAATGTGCTCGCGTACATTCCCTGTCCGAACTGCAAGCAGCCGATGAACCGCAAGAACTTCGGTTCGATCTCGGGGATCTTGATCGATGTGTGCAAGGAGCACGGTGTGTGGCTGGACCACGGTGAACTCGAGCGCGCACTAGCCTTTGCGGGGAAGGGAGGGCTCGTGGAGGCGCGTCGGCGGGAGGTTGGCGAGTTGGAAAGGCGCCAGCAGCGCGCGATGTTGGATGCGCCGACGGCGGGGGATGCGTGGATGGATACGAAGGTCGAGTTTGGATCGAGTCGCTCGAACGCTGGGGGTGTGATCGAGTGGTTCGTGCGGCAGTTGTTCAACTGACCCTGCACGGAGCCAGGCTCCTAGTGCTTCGACTTGTCGTCGGGGGGCAGCGGGATGCGCTCGAGGGGCTGGTCGAGGTTGGCCACCGAGAGGCACATCGAGGCCATGCACAGCGCTCCAAGTTCGAGTTCGCGCGGGTGGACGTTGGCGATCGTATCCAGTGCTGAGTGGTGCACGTCGAAGTAGCGCGCGGCATCCGGCACGAAGCCGGCGCAGGGCACGCCTAGTTCTTGCAGCGGGCCGACATCGGCGCCCGCGTGGCCCGAGTAGTTGACGAAATCGAGGCCGTAGGCCCTCAGTTTTTCGCCGATCTGCGCCAGGACATCCAGGGAACGGCCGGTGCAACAGCTTTCGAAACCGCGCGGAGCAAATCCGCCGCGATCGCTTTCCAAGGCGAAGACGTGCAAGCCCAGTTCTTCGCGGTGCAGATCTCGATAAGCCGCCGATCCACGGCCGCCATTTTCCTCGTTCATCCAGAGCACGACCCGCAGCGTACGGCGCGGCTGCAACTTCAGCACTTGGATCAAACGCGCCACTTCGAGCGCCTGGACACAACCTGCACCATCGTCGTGCGCGCCCTGCGCCATGTCCCAGGCATCGAGGTGGCCGCCGACGAGCACGATTTCCTTGGGCAATTCGCGGCCGGTGATTTCGCCGACGACATTGAAGGACGGTTCGTCGGCGAGCCAGGCGCAATCAAGTTTCATTTTGACGCGCAGCGGCGTTCCGTCTGCCAGCAGACTCGCCAGGCGCTCCGCGCCAACGGTGCTGATCGCAACGGTCGGAACGCAGGCGTCTTTCACGTAATGCATCGCGCCCGTGTGCGGATGGTCATCGAGAGCTAGCGTCATCGAACGCACGATGGCGCAAACCGCTCCGGCCTTGAACGCGGCGACGGAACCGCCGCCGCGCTGATCCACTGCTCCGCCGTAGGCTGCGAACGGATCGCTGAGCGTGGGGTCCATCGGACGGTTGAAGAAGATCGCCTTGCCGCGAGCCTTTTCACCCAGCTGTTTGAGTTCGTCCAGGCTCTTGACCATCAGAACTTCGGCCTCGAGGCCGGCCGCAGGTGTCGGCGGGCTTCCGCCAAGGGCGCACACTTTCAGGCTCTCGGAAATGGCTCCAGTGGGAAGTGCGATGGCCAAGCGTTCGATGCTTCCGCGCTCCCAGTGAGGAACCATGCAAGGCTCCGTGCGCACGTGTTCGAGTCCGATCGAGAGCATTGTCGTGCGCGCCCACTCCACCGCAGTCGCCGCGCCTTGGGATCCGGAGAGCCTTTTCGGCGCGGCCGCGCACAGTTCCGTGAGCATCGCATGCGCGCGTGGATGGTTGAGCGCCTCCTTGGCAAGCAGGTCCAGGGCGGAAGGTGGCGGGACCTGAGGTGAGAGTGTCGGTGTCAAGGCAAGCAGGCCGAGCAGCAAGATCGAAAAGGGTTGCAGTTGCATAGGGGGTCGCGAGTGTCGCGAGGCGAGAGCATTGCAAATCACCGCGTCGGCTGCACGCTCGCGTCGCTGCGGGCTTTTGCTTTTGTGCGCGGTCGGCGTTGAAGTAGAGCAGCTTGAGAGCCGACTCGTCCCTCTGTGCAGCGCCCAGCAAGGGCTGGAATTCGCGCTGTGCGTGGACCGGTGTGCTGCTCGTGGCGCTGCTCGCCCACTCGCCGGGCCTCGGGCTTGGCTTCATGGCCGACGATTTCGGCATGCAGCTCGTCATGGACGGCCGGCTCGAGAGCGCGAGTTGGAAACCCTGGAGCCTCTACGATTTTGGCAGCTTCGCCGACGCGCCCCTGCGCAGCCTGGAGAACGGTGCGTTCCCTTGGTGGACCGATGCGGATTGGCATGTGCGCTTCTTGCGACCGCTGTCGAGCCTTTCGCTGTGGCTCGATCACGCGCTGTTCGGCTCGAGCGCGATCGCGGGGCACCTTGTGAGCCTCGCGCTGTTCTTGCTTTTGCTGTTCGCCATGCGCCGTCTGTATGCGCGGCTTGGATTGGGTTCGGTCGCGGCGCTTCTCGCTGTACTCATTTTCGCTGTCGACCCAGCAGCGCTGATGCCGGTCGGATGGATCGCCAATCGGAATTCACTGCTCGAAGCGCTGTTCGCAGTCTTCGCTGTACAGGCGGGCTTGGACGCGTTGGAACGGCCAAGCCCAAGTCGCGTGGCGTTCAGCCTCTTGCTTGCGACACTCGCCGTGGCCGCTAAGGAATCCGGCCTGCACGTCTTTCTCGTGCTGGCCTTCCTGTTCTTTCGCGAGCGGCGCAACCCCGGGCACGCGAGCCTCTTCAAGGTCGCCGCCGCGGTGTGCGTGGTTTGCGCGCTCGTCTACACGCTGGTCTATGCGCTCGCGGGCTTCGGCTCGAACGCGCTGTTCTATCCGATGCCGTGGACGAGTCCGCTCGAGTTCGCGCGGCGCGC
>JAYUOR010000029.1:0-5613 GCA_043760765.1 Planctomycetota bacterium
CTGCAAGTCGCATGCCTGCGCCCGATGCGCTCGCTTCGAGGCGCGCTTGGGCGGCCGAAGAATGAGCGAGACGCAGGCCAGAAGTAGCCTTGCACAGCAAGGATGCGTGCACGCTGCGCAAGGGCGCGAAGCGTGAACGGGAACAGTGCGTAGGTGCGATCTGTGCCGGCGAGCCCGCTCGTCGTCCAGATCGCGGATGGCGATCGCCGCGATCAGGCCGGCGAGTCGAGGACCTGCAGGATTGATAGCGCTCGTCCCCGCCAAGAGTGCACTCGAGTCGCGGTGCGCGCCTACGGACTTGTGCCCGGGAGCGTGCGCACTTTGGCGGGGGCGGCGAATCGGGAGGGCGCCTAATATTGCCGTGAACGGCAGTCCTGCTCTGCTCGCTTGCGGCGCGTGGCAGGAGCCGTGCTTCCACCGTGCACGAACCTTCACACGCATCAGTCGCAGGCCATGCAGGACGCCGATAGCGATTCAAGACCTCCCGGCGAGTCGCGGGAACATCTGAAGGATCTCGCCGCGAGACTCGCCGGTCAGCCGCGCAAGCCGCTCTCGGAGCAGGAGGCCCGACACCTGCTGCACGAACTCGAGACGCACGAAGGCGAACTCGAGCTTCAGAACGAGGATCTGCGCAGAACACAGGCGAAATTCGAGACCTCGCGGGCGCGCTGGGCCAATCTCTATGACTTGGCGCCGGTGGGTTACTGCACGCTCAATGAGAAAGGACTGATCCAAGAGGCCAACCTCGCCACGGCGCAGCTGCTCGGCGAGGCCAGGGCCGTGTTGATCACTCAGTCGCTCGCGAGCTACATCGTGCCGGAGGATCAGGACACTTTCTTCCGGCACCGCAAGCAACTGCTCGACACGGGAACGCCGCAGGCCTTCGATCTGCGTTTGAAGCGCAAGGGCACCGCCAGCTTCTGGGCCTGGGTCGAATCGCGCGTCGCCCACGAAGCGGACGGCAGCCTGTCTTTCTACATCGCGCTCAACAACATCAGCGCGCTGAAACAGGCCGAAGCGGAACTGCGCCGCCTGGCCGACGAACTCGAGAGCAGGGTCGCGCGCCGGACGGCGGATCTCAAGCGCAGCGAGGAAGGGCTGCGACGCGAGATAGAAAAACGCGTCGAGACCGAGGAACAACTCGTGCGCAGCGAGGGGCAGCTGCGCGCGATCCTCGACGCCGCGGCGGAGGCGATCATCACAATCGATCTGCGCGGCAACATCGAGTCGTTCAATTTCGCCGCGGAGCGCATGTTCGGATGGAAAGCGAGCGAGGCGATCGGCCGCAGTGTCAGCATCTTGATTCCCAAGCCCCAGGTCGACGCGCACGGCAAGTACCTGGAGCGTTATCTGATGACCGGCGTGCCGCACGTCATCGGCATCGGTCGCGAGGCGGTCGCGTTGCGCAAGGACGGCAGCACGTTCCCTGTCAGCCTGAGCGTCAGCGACGTCATCGCGGACCACTCGCGCAAGTTCACCGGCATCCTGCGCGATCTAAGCGAGCGCAATCGGCTCGAAGCGCAGTTCCGTCAGGCGCAGAAGATGGAAGGTATCGGGCGACTGGCGAGCGGCATCGCGCACGACTTCAATAACCTGCTGATGGGCGTGATCGGCTGCTGCAACGCCGCGCGCGCGCGGCTTCCCGCGCAACATGCTGCGGCACTGCCGCTGGCGGAAGCCAAGGATGCCGCCGAACGCGGCGCGGGCCTGACGCGCCAATTGCTGAGTTTCGGCAGACAGCAGCCGAGCGCGCCGGCACCACTGGAACTCAACGACTGCGTGAAACGTGTCGTGAGCATGTTGCGCAAGCTGCTCGGCGAAGACATTCGGCTCGAGCTGGAACTGTGCAGCTGTGGCGGCCCGATCGTCGGCGAGCCGAGCAGCCTCGAGCAGATCCTGATGAACCTGGCCGTCAATGCTCGCGATGCCATGAAGCAGGGCGGGCGCCTGCGGATCGCCACCAGCGAACTCGACCTCGAGGAACCACGGCAGACTCGTTCGGGTCTTTTGCCGCCCGGCCGCTACATCGCGCTCGATGTCGAGGACACTGGCTGCGGCATTCCCCGCGAAATCCAAGAGCGTGTTTTCGAGCCGTTTTTCACCACAAAGCCGGTCGGCGAGGGCACGGGTCTTGGGCTCTACAGTGTCTACAGGATCGTCGATCAGATCGGCGGCGGCGTCGATTTCGAAAGCGAAATCGGCCGTGGAACTCGCTTCACCATCCTGCTGCCGCGGCAGGAAGCGCACGCTCAGCCAATCGTCGCAGCAGCCCCCAGGCGCGCGGCGAAGGCCGCTGGAGCCAAGACCTCTGCGCGCAGGACGATTCTGGTCGTCGAGGACGAGCCGCTGATCCGCGCCGCGCTGAAACACATGCTGGCCGCGGAACGCTTCTGCGTGCTGATGGCGAATGATTTCGACGATGCCCGGCGTGTCGCAGCCGAACATCCCGGCGGCATCGATCTGCTCCTGACCGACATGGTCTTGCCCGGCGGCAGCGGGAGCGAACTTGCCGCCGCCATGTGCAGCACGCACCCTGGTCTGCGCGTGGTCTTCATGTCCGCGTATCCGACTGAATTGCTCGTGCAACAGGGCCGCATTCCCGCGGGCACGCCAAGCCTCGAAAAACCGTTCGACGACGAGCAACTCGAGAGCGCACTGCAACGCGCCTTCGGTGGCGCGGACTGAACCGGAGGGTCCGACCGCCGGCGTGCCTTGCCGCAAGGACTACGCACAGGACCGGGCAGTGCTTCGCCCTTCGACTACGCCAAATGGGGTCCTGGAAGCGTTTCAATGCCACTGCAGAACGATTCGCGTCACATTTTCCCCCCAACCGTCTGGATCAGATCGAGGTGTTCCGTGGTCAATATCAATACCGTCAAGGCAAGTGACATCATGCAAACAAAGGTTGTCACGCTCACACCTTCGACCCCCATCCAGTCGGCGATCGAGACGTTCGAAGACCTGCACATCAGCGGCGCGCCGGTCGTCGATGGGGACGGCACGATCGTCGGCATGCTCACGGCCATGGATATCGCCAAAGCCGAACACATGCGAAACGATGTGATTCAGACCGAAGGTGGCGAATACGAGTTGATCGGCATGGACGAGGGCGAAGAGGAGCCGCAATCGTTCGACGAAGTCATCCTCTCTTTGAATGACTTCAGTCCGCAGACCACCGGCCGCGCCACGGTCAACGACTGGATGAGCAGCGGGATCGTCTCGGTCGGCCCGGACTGCAGCTTGCGCACGATCTGCCGGCTCATGGTCAAGGAGCACATCCATCGCGTTCCGGTCATCAAGAACAAGAAATTGGCCGGCATCATCAGCACGCTGGACATCGTGCGCTGCATCGCGGACGACGCAGCGCCGCGCGACGAAGCTGTCGTTTCCGCCCGTCCCGCGAGCAGCGTTCGCGCAGCGACGAGTGGCAAGGCCAAGCCGCGAAGCGTCCCCGCCGGCGCCGAACGGCAGCGCTCGCCCGGCAAGGCCGAAAAAGCCGGCCGCCGCTGAGCACGCTGGGCCCCACGCGGGCGAGCGGACCTTGCAGCCTTCCGAACCGGCGTCATCGATGCCGGTCGGCTTCTCCGTGCGAACTGCGTAGACTACCGCGGCAGTAGAAGCGGAAAACGCTGCGCCGAAGTCCATGTCGAATCGTTTCATTCGCGTCCTGCTCCTTCTGATCCTCGCGGCGCTTGCCGCGTTCTTCCTGCGGCACTCCTGGCAGGCCGATCCGCTGAGCGTGCGCGTTGTGGCCGTGGAACGCGGCACGGTCGAGTCTTCCGTGTCCAACACGAAGGCCGGCACGGTGAAAGCGCGGCGCCGCGCGAGCCTGACGCCGGAGCTTGGTGGCCGCGTCGTGGAGGTCGCTTGTCGCAAGGGCGATCGCGTCGAAAAGGGCGCCCCGATCGTGCGGCTCGATGACAAGACAGCGCGCGCCGAACTCGCCTTGGCCGAGCGCGGCGTGGAAGCGACAATCGCCTTGCACGACAAGACTTGCATCGCGGCCAATCGTGCCAAACGCGAACTCGATCACTACCGCGAGCTGATCGATCAGAACGTCGTTTCTTCGGACTCGATCGATCGGCTGCAGAGCGTTTACGACCTCGCGCTGGGCGATTGCAAGACCACCGAGACCGAGATCACGCGAGCGAACGCCGCCGCGGACGTGGCGCGCGCCGCGCTGGAAAAAACCGAGCTTCGCGCGCCTTTTTCCGGCGTGATCGCCGAGCTCGATCTCGAGGTCGGCGAGTGGGTCACGCCGGCGCCGCCGCTGATCCAGATGCCGACGCTCATCGATTTGATCGACACGACCTCGCTGTACATCAGCGCGCCCATGGACGAGGTCGATTCGGCCCGCATCAAGGTCGGCCAGCGCGCGAAGATCACGCTCGATCCGTACCCGGGCAAGCTGCTCTCCGGCCGCGTTTCGCGCGTCGCTCCCTACGTCCAGGACATCGAGTCCCAGAACCGCACAGTCGAGATCGAAGTCGAGATCGACGACGCGGTCTTTGCCACGCAGTTGCTACCTGGTACCTCGGCCGACGTCGAGGTCGTGCTCGCCGTGCAGGACAACGCGCTGCGCGTGCCGACCAGCGCGGTGCAGGAGGGCGGCCGCGTGCTCGTGCTCGCCGCAGGATTGCTCGTGGAGAAGCGCATCGAAGCTGGCATGCGCAACTGGGACTTCACCGAGGTTCGCTCCGGCCTCGAGGCGGGCGAACGAGTCGTCGTCTCCCTGGAGCGCGCCGAAGTGAAGGCCGGAGTCGCCGCGGTCGACGCGAACGCCCCAAAGACGACGCCATGATCCGGCTTGAAGGCGTCGGCCGCGTGTATCGCATCGGCGGTCACGAACTGCACGCGCTGCGCGAAGTGAACGAGACCATCGAAAGCGGTGATCACGTCGCGATCATGGGCCCGTCCGGCTCGGGCAAGTCGACGCTGCTCAACATCATCGGCTGTCTGGACCGGCCGACGTCCGGCGCGTACTACCTCGACGGCAAGGCCGTCGATGGACTCGGCGAAGACGAACTCGCGCGCGTACGCCAGAGCCAGGTCGGCTTCGTGTTCCAGAGTTATCACCTGCTCGCGCGGCTCGATGCGCTGGGCAACGTCGAGTTGCCGATGCTCTTCGCCGGGCTGCCGCGCGCACAGCGGCGTCAACGCGCCGAGCAGGCTCTCGAACAGGTCGGACTGAAGGAACGCGCGCGTCACCGGCCCGATCAGCTGTCCGGCGGCGAACGCCAGCGCGTCGCGATCGCGCGCGCGATCGTGATGCGGCCGCGTCTGTTGCTGGCCGACGAACCGACGGGCAATCTCGACACGACGGCGGGGCGCCAGATCCTCGAATTGCTCGACCGGCTCAATCAGGAGGGCATCACGCTGCTCGTGGTGACGCACGATCCCGGCGTAGCGCGCCGAGCCAGGCGCGTGATCGTGCTGGTCGATGGCAGGATCTCGCATCGCATGCCCGGCGCGGCGATGACCGATCTTTCGACGCTGCTCTCGCCGAAGGAAAGCCCGGCATGATCTGGCTCGAGTCGGTTCGCTTCGCCGCACGCGCGCTGAACGGCCAACGTCGCCGCGCGCTGCTCGCGTTGTCGGGTGTCGCGATCGGCG
>JAYUOR010000030.1:0-5605 GCA_043760765.1 Planctomycetota bacterium
GTGAATGCCGACGTCAGAGCGTTACACTGAGCGGCATGCAATACAATCGCATGGGCAAATCCGGGTTGAAGCTCTCGGAACTCTCCTTCGGCTCCTGGATCACCTTCGGCCGCCAGACGGATTTTGCAGCGACGCGCTCGATCATGCATCGGGCCTTCGATGCCGGTGTCAATTTCTTCGACAACGCCGAAGGCTATGCCGCGGGGGCCGCCGAGAGCCTGATGGGCGAAGTCCTGCGCGACTTCCGCCGCAGCGACGTGGTCGTCTCGACCAAGATTTTCCACGGCGGCAACGGCCCCAACGACCTTGGATTGTCCTGGAAGCACATCATCGAAGGCACGAACGCTTCGCTGGGCCGCCTGCGCATCGACTACGTCGATCTGCTTTTCTGCCATCGCCCGGACCCGAACACGCCGATCGAAGAGACCGTGCGCGCGATGGACGTGCTCGTGCGCCAAGGCAAAGTCTTCTACTGGGGCACTTCGGAGTGGTCGGCCGAGCAGATCCTCGAAGCCGTGCGCATCGCGCGCGAATGCAACGTGGCGGCGCCGGCGATGGAGCAACCGCAGTACAACTTGCTGCACCGCCAGCGCGTCGAGCGCGAGTACGAGCCGTTGTACAAGCAGCACGGAATGGGCATGACGATCTGGAGCCCGCTGGCCTCCGGTCTGTTGACCGGCAAGTACGACAACGGCATTCCGAAGGGCTCGCGCCTCGATCTGATCGAATGGCTGCGCGCCTCGCGCACCGACGCCGCTCTCGCGAAAGTGCGCGCGCTTTCCCAAGTCGCGAAGGAATTGAACTGCACGCTTTCGCAACTTGCGATCGCCTGGTGCCTCAAGAATCCACGCGTCAGTTCCGTGATCCTGGGCGTTTCGCGCCAAGAGCAACTCGAAGAAAACCTCGGCGCGCTCGCGGTCAAGGAGCGGCTCGATATGCCGCTGATGGCAGAACTCGATCGCCTGTGTCCGGTCATGAAGGACTGATGGAAGTGGGCTCTCACGGTCGGCTTGCAAAGCCTCTCGCGGCGCCCCTTGCGCTGTTCGTCGTGAGCGCCTGCGTCGCGCCCAGAGCACCGCGCGAGGGCTACAGCCGCGAATGGATCGAGGTCTTTTTCGCGAGCGACGACCGGCGCGGCTCTGACGAGAACAGCGTCGACGACTCCGGCGCCTGGGCGCTCGAAGGCGGTTACAACTTCGTGAACACCAAACATGTCGACGTCGGTTTCGAGATCGGGGCCGTCTGGTCGCAGCATGACGTACCGCAGACCGACGGAACGCAAACCCATCCAAGGCTCAATGTCGCTCGCTACAGTCTGGGCGGACGCGTGAGCCTGGACTTCACGCCCGTGAATGCCGTGCTGTGGATCGACGGAGGAATCTACGTGCGTGACGAGGTCTCAAGCACCGAGCCGAGTTACGAGCAAGACGGTCGCGGCAACTATGCCGGTGCTGGCCTGGACTTCTGGTACGACGCGAGCGGTCGCATGGGGCCGTTTGTTCGCACGTACGACTTTGCCGACAGCGACTTGAGCGAGGTCATGGTTGGATTGTCCGTGACGTTTTCAATCTGAGCCCTTTGAGATGAATCCTCCGCTCGCGGATCAACACTGCCGGCCCCTGGGTAGCGTCACGGCGCCGCTCGCTGGAAACGCGGTAGACGAGCTCCTAGCCGAACTGCATTCCGCCTGGCGGGTGTTGCACGGGCCCCTTCTCACGCGGCGCTTCGAGTCGCGCGATTATCCCCGCCTGGTGGCGCTGGTGTCTTTGATCGGCGCCCTCGCACAGGCCGAAGACCATCATCCGGAAATGGAACTGGCCTGGGGCCGGCTTGATGTCTCGATCTGGACGCATTCGATCGGCGGCCTGTCCAAGAACGATTTCGTGTTGGCCGCGGGAATCGACCGAATCGCGGCGGAAACGCGCTTTTAGGGGACGCGCGCAAGTTCTACAGTTGTCGGCCATAGAATCCTCCGACCGGCGGACTCGCCGCGCGTCGGAACCCCGTCCCCTTCCTCAACCTCAGCCTAGGAAATCATGGCCATTCACGTCGGCGACACTGCACCGGACTTCACCCTCAAGACCCAGGACGAGAAAGAATGGAAACTCTCGGAGCAGCGCGGCAAGAACGTCGTGCTCCTGTGGTACCCGCTCGACTGGAGCCCGACCTGCGAGAAAGAGAACTGCAGCATCTCCGGTGAGCAGACCTTCGATATTCCCGGCGCGCTGGTCGTCGGCATTTCGCGCGACTCGACCTGGTCGCACAAGGCCTGGAAGAAAGCGCACAACCTCAGGCACGACCTCTTGGCCGACCCGCTGCTCGACGTGACGAAGAAATACGACCTCGTTCATCCCGCGGGTTTCATCAGCCATCGCGCGACCGTGATCGTCGACAAGAACGGCAAGGTCGCTTTTGCGCAGGTGCAAGAAAAGACCGGCGAAGCGCGCGACATGAAAGCGGTCGTCGACGCCGTCAGCAAACTGAAATAGTCCGACCACCACCGAACTCCAGGATCACGAAATCATGAAACTTAATCTGCTGCTCGCCGGTGCCGCGCTCGCGGTTCCCCTCGCATTCGTTGCCGCGAACGCCACTTCGGTAAAAGCGCCCACGGCGCCGCCCACGACCTGGGAGATCGATCCGGTGCACTCCTCGATCATCTTCAAGGTGAAGCACGCGGGCGTTTCCAGCTTTTTCGGCCGCTTCAACAAGGTGACCGGCACAATCGTGCTCAACGAGGAGAAGCCCGGCGATTCCACCGTCGAGGTGACGATTCCCATCGAGAGCATCGACACCAACAACAGCGGCCGCAACGACCACCTCAAGAGTCCGGACTTCTTCAATGCGAAGGAGTTCCCGGAGATCACCTTCGCCTCGACCGTCATCAAGAAGGACGGCGACAAGCGCTGGAAACTCGAGGGCGAAATGACCATGCACGGCGTGACCCAACCCGTGAGCGCCGTCGTTGAACTGGGCGGTACGGGCGAAATGCGCGGGACGAAGATTGCCGGCTTCGAAACAAGCTTCAAGTTCAAGCGCTCCGACTTCGGCATGAAGGGCATGCTCGACACGCTGGGGGACGAGATCACGGTCATGGCCGGCTTCGAGTGCACGGCCGGCAAATAGTCGCAGCGATTTCTTGGACTTGGCGCCCAGGCCCTCGGCGCCAAGCCAGCCTGCGTCTGCCGCAAGCGTTGCCATGAACCCCAACGATCTCCTGGTCGGTGTGCTGGCTCCAGCATTGCTGGTGGGCATTATCCTGTTGATCGCCTGGGGGCTGACGACGAGTGCGGCGCGCGCGGATACCAACGCGTCGGCGTCCGCCGTGGCGATCGCGATCAGTCTGGGGGCGCTGGTCGGATTCGGGCTGCTCTTCGGCTTGGAGCTGCAGCCGCGCGAGTCCTGGCTGTGGATGATCTGGGTCTTTCCGGCCTGCGCCGCCCTGGCCGGCCTCGAGTCGCGCAGTGTCGTGACGCTTGCGGTGCGCTGGCTGTTGCGCGTCGCGCTGGTGGGCGTCGCGATCGATCTTGTGCTGCGCAAAGTGCTCTGGCCCAAGGGCGGCGATCTCGATTTTCAGAAGTGTGCGCTCTACTTCGGCGTGCCGCTCTTGGTGCTCGGCCTGTGGCACACCGCAATCCCGCGCCTGGGCGCCAGGCTTGGCGCGCTCGCGCTCTGGATGATGGCCGCCGGCACCGCGGCAATGCTCCTGTTCGCGAACAGCTTCAAGCTGGCGCAGATCGGCGGCGCAATTGCCGCGAGCCTCGGCGCGTTGATCGTGGCCTGCTGGCTGCGGCCTTCGCCGGGCGGGATGTCTGGAGCGATCACGCCCGTGGCGGTGTTGCTGTGCACGCTCACTTTCACGAGCTTCGAGTTTGCCTCCGCGAAGTACTCGCACTGGCTTTTCGCCTTGGTCGCGCTCGCGCCGTTCTGTGCAATGCTGCCCTTCGCGCGCAAGGCCCTGCCGCGGATGCTTCTGATCGCGATCCCGATCGCCGTTGCCGTCGTGCTCGCCTTTCGGACCTACGACACGTCAGCGTACTGATCGCCGTTCACGCGCCACCTGCTCGTACACGGCGAGCGTCGCGCGCGCATTTGCGGACCAGTTGAACGGCCGTGCGAGAGCTCGGCGGCGTTCAATCGCAGCCGGATTCGAGGCGCTCGCAATCGCACGCTCGAGCGCAGCGTCCAGCTCTTCGGCCGGTCGCGCCGCTGGGTCAGGGTCGACATATTCGGCCAGATCTCCGAGCGCTTCGACGAAACACGGCAGGCGGCTGGTCAGCACCGCAAGGCCCAGTGACATCGCCTCCAATGGCGTGACCGCCGTCCACGCCTCGCGCGGCAGGTGCACGAGCACGCTCGCGCCGGCGACGAGCGTGGGCATCTCGCTCTCCACGGGCTCGTCGATCCAGCGCACGTCGCTCTTGAACGCGCACGAACGCAGCGCGGCCTCCAGTCGCGGCGCTTCGTCGCCACGCCGTCCGCAAAACACCAGATCGGCGTCCATCCCGCGGCCGCGCAGGCATTGATAGGCTTCGAGGATTTCGACGTGGCCGCTGCCTTCGCGCACGGCTCCAAGCGCCAGGAGGCGCGTGCGTTCGCGCGGCTTGGGTCGCGTTCCCAGATCGCGCAGCCAGTGATCACAGCCGACCGGCACGCGCTGAATTTTCTGTGGAGCCAGCATGAAGCGGCGCTTCACTTCACTCTCTGCGTGCGCGCTGAACACGAGTACCGCGGCCATGCTCTGCAGCGCCTCGCGCAGCGCAGCTTCGTCCTTGGAATCCGCCGCCGGCAATTCCGCGAGCGCGACCACCTGCGGCGCGCGCGCGCTAGGCGCTCCGCCGGCCCAAGCGCGCTGGAAGACGTCGATCTTTGACAGCCAACTTTCCGCGCGCAGCCCCAGATAACGTTCGCTCCAGCCGAGCCAACCGCGCCGCGCGCGCCATTCACGCCGCAGGAGTTTGTCGGCGGAACTGCGCAGTCCTAGCGCGGCCTCGGGAATGAACTCACCCTCCGGGCCCACGTCGAGCAGCGCCAGTCGCGGCCCGTCTTCGAGTTCACCCAGCGCACGCACCAGTTCGCGCAGGTAGCGGCCGATGCCCGGCGCGTGGGTCGCCGCGGGCCAGTAATCGAAGCCGACGCGCAGGCCCGATTCCGTCACGGCCGCATGGCCGTGCACTGCAATTCGACGCGCGCGCCCTTGGGCAACGCAGCCGCCTGCACGGTGGCCCGCGCTGGCGCGCACGGGCCGAAAGCCTTGGCGTAGACCGCGTTGAACTTTTGGAACTCGGCGAGGTCGAGCAGATAGACCTGGACCATCACGACGTCGTCGAAGCCAAGTTTTTCGGCGGCGAGTACCGCGCGCAGGTTCGCCAGCACGCGCTCGGTCTCAGGCTCGATCCCGCCCGCAACGAGTGCACCGCTTGCGGGGTCGAGGCCAACCATGCCGCTCACGAACACGAAATCGCCGCGCGCGATGGCTTGCGAATAGGGACCGATCGGCGGGGGCGCTCCGTCGCTGTGCACCGCGTGCCGCGGACTTGCACAAGCGAATGCCAATGTCGAAAGGGCGAAGGCCGGCCAGATCCTCACGCGGGCAGGCCCGTCG
>JAYUOR010000031.1:0-2245 GCA_043760765.1 Planctomycetota bacterium
AGCACGCGCTGGTAGGTCTCGATGGCGCCGAGAAAGTCGTGTTCGTCGGCCTTGCCGCGCGCCGCTGCGATCAGGATCGCCGGGGGCACGTTGACGCCGGGCTGTTCGATCAGCTTGTCGATCAGCCGCAGGGCCTGCGAGCCCAACGGATTGCCGCGGTTCTGATCGCAGACCTGTTGCGCCAATCCGAGTGCCAGTTCGAGCGACGTGCGCGCTGCACGCGGCGCTGAGCCCCCGGCTTGAGGCTCAGTCTCGGCAGCGAACCACTCCAAGTTGCCGAGTCGCATTTCACCGCCGACGAATCCGCCGGCCTGGTTCAACACTGCGGCGCTGGCGAGCAAGCACTCGTATCCGTGCGGCCGGACCAGCTCGAGTCGGTCGCGCTGCCAGAGATTGACCAGCCGCAGGCTCTCCGCGCAGGCCAGCGCGAGGTTTCCGCCGGCTGTCTCTGCCCGCAGCAAGCCTGGCGTCGCGAGCTGGAGCAGCGCGAAGCGGCGTTGGATTTCATCCGTTCCAAGCTGCTTCGACTCGGTGAGCCATTCGCTTCGCTCGTGCGGAATCGCGACTTCGCCGACGAAGCGGAAGCAGTCGGCCGCCTCCTTGGACTTGCCCATCGCCAGGAAGACCTCGCCCACGCCGACGAATGCACGCAGCCCGGCGCTGCTGCTCTCGCCGGCCAGGTCGACCACCAGCTCGTAGGTCTGCCGGGCCTGCTCGAGGATCGCGGAGGCCGCGGTCCCCGATCGCGCGATCAAGAGCAGCAGCGTTCCGCGCTTCAGCAGCAGTTCGCACAATCGGCGCGTTTCGTCCTGTGTGCGGCTCGCAGGGCCCTTGAATTCGTTCACCCATTTGCCTGTCAGCGAAACCGGCCACGTCAGCGTGTCCTGAAGTTCCTGGCGGATCGCCGCGGACTGCGCAGCGCCAGCGTCATCAGCAGCCATGCAGAGCGAGCGGCCAAGTTGAAGCGCCGTCTCGATGTACGCAGATTCGGCGAGCGCCCTGTTTTCCAAAGACGCGTCCGCAGCGAGATAGGTCGCGTAGGCGCCGAGCGCCAGCTTCAGTGCCGCTACGCGCGCGCTGCGCCCCGACGCGCGCCCGGCGTCGATGAGCCGCAGATCGCAGCGCAGAAGCTGGATCTCAGCGGCAAGTTGCCCGCCGGCGCCGGCACTCTCGAGGCGCGCCAGGAGGCCCTCGGCCATGTCCGTGTAACCCCATTTCGTCGCCAGCGCGCGCGCAAATTCGAGCTCGCGCCGGAACTCTGTCGGATGTTCCTGCGCCGCCAGCGGGAGCGTGGCGAGAAGCAGCAGCAAGGCGCAGGGCAGCGGGACCAGACGGCGGGGGAGTCGCATGGAAGGAGGTGCGGCGCCTGGCCGCAGTGCGGCGCACGAGAGTCGCTCGCAGTCTTCATATGGTCGCATGCGTGCGCAGGTGACAAAAGCAGCGGGGCCGGCTCCCCTTGCGGAAAGCCGGCCCCGATTGTCTTGGTGTATCGGTCGATGCGAGCCCGCGAGGGCGCCTCGCTCAGCGTGCGCCCAGTTGGGCCGGAGTCGGCTCGAGTTCCTGCGGAATCACGATGTTCGCCCCCAAAAGGATCAGGAGCTTTCGATTCGAGGTGTAAGAGCCCTTGCGCTCGAACAGGACACGCAGCACCGGGATCTTGTTGAGCAGCGGGATGCCCGAACGCAAGTCCTGCTTCTCGGAAACCTTCAGGCCACCGAGCAGCACGGTGCCGCCATCGGGCATCGGCACCGTCGTGCGCACGCGCTGGATGTCGACCTCGGGCAGTTCGATCGCGACCGAGTTCTGCGAACCCAGGGTGGTCGTCTGCTGGCGAATCGGACGCTTGAGCGTCGCGACCGTCGGGCGCAGTTCCATCAGCACGGAGCGGCGATCGGCGCTGACCACCGGGCGCACATCGAGCACCACACCATCCTGAACGACGTCGATGATCGGGTCGGCGATCGAGGCCGCTTGCGCGATCTCGACGTCGAAATCCTTCACGTAGGCGACCTGGTTCAGGACTGCGATGTTCGCGCGTGCCGTGTTGAACACCAGCAGGCGCGGCGCCGTGACCAGTTCAACGCGCTCGGACTTCGACACGGCGCGAAGCACCATGCTGAGCTGAGTGTCATTGAGGTAGGTCCAGGAAGCCGCCAGGCCGCCGGCGTTGGTCAGGATGTCAGTGTCGCCCAGTGCGACGTCGTACAGGTGCTCTGTGCGCGCGCGGATGTCGCCATCGCCACCG
>JAYUOR010000032.1:0-2244 GCA_043760765.1 Planctomycetota bacterium
TACCACGACTTCTTCGGCTACATGGCGTCCGAGTACGGCATGACGACCGAAGAACTCGCCGCGAATGTGGCGCAGATCAACCGCGAGCTGCGGCCGCTCTTCACCGAACTGCACACGTTCGCGCGCTATGAACTCGCCGCACGCTATGGCGCGCCCGTCCCCGATCTGATTCCGGCCGACTGGCTGCCCAATCGCTGGGGACAGGATTGGGCCGCACTGGTCGACGTTGCCGGTTTCGATCTCGACGCGCCGCTGCAGGCCAAGGGACCGGACTGGCTGATCCACCAGGCCGAGCGCATGTACACGAGCATTGGCTTCGAAAGCCTGCCGCCCTCGTTCTGGGAGAAGTCGTCGCTGTTTCCGGTCGTCGCCGACGCGGGCTTCAAGAAGAACACCCACGCTTCGGCCTGGCACATCAATCTCGACCACGACGTGCGCTCCTTGATGAGCGTGCTGCCCGACACGGAGTGGTACGAAACGACGCACCACGAACTCGGCCACATCTATTACTACTTGAGCTACACCAACCCCGAGGTGCCGATCCTGCTGCGCGAAGGCGCGAATCGCGCCTATCACGAAGCGGTCGGTTCGCTGATGGGGCTGGCCGCGATGCAACCGCGTTTCGTCGAAGCGGTTGGTCTCTCGACCGGTGGCGCGAAGCCCGATCCGAATCGTCTCTTGCTGCAGGAAGCGCTCAAGTACGTCGTGTTCATTCCCTGGTCCACCGGCACGATGTTCGAGTTCGAGAAAGCGCTCTACGCCGACAATCTCCCGCCCGATCAGTTCAACAAGAAGTGGTGGGATCTGGCCGCGAAGTATCAGGGCATCGCGCCGCCGACTGCGCGCGGCGAGGAGTGGTGCGACGCCGCGACGAAGACGCACATCAACGACGATCCGGCGGGTTACTACGATTACGCGCTGTCCTTCGTGCTGCTGTTCCAACTGCACGATCACATCGCGCGCGAAATCCTGCACGAGAGTCCGCGCGACACCAATTACTACGGACGCAAGGAGGTCGGCGACTTCCTGAAATCGATCCTGCGCCCGGGCGGCAGCGCCGATTGGCGTCAACTGCTGCGCGACAAGACCGGCTCGGACCTGTCCGCGAAAGCGATGCTCAGCTACTTCGAACCGCTGCGTGCCTACCTCGCGGAAATCAACAAGGGCCGCAAGTCGACGCTGCCTCCGATGTAGAAGATCCGCACGTCGCGATCCGGCCGCGCTCGAATCGTCGAGCGCGGTCGCGGCCTGCGCCGAGTTCAGCGCGCTTGCGTTTGCGTCCCACCGCTTTGTGGCAGCGGAGTGTGAACGACCACGAATCCTCCGCGATCTCTGCTGTGCAGTCCGGCGACAGCAGCCCCGATTTCCGCGCTCTGCCATTCGAGGCCGGGGAACACGGCGAGCAGCGTTGATGCAAGCCCCGGAACCGCGGACGGCGCGTTGCCCTTGAGCTGCGACCAGCGCTCCAGGCGTTCCGCCACGAATGAGGCCGGGTCCGCGGAAGCGGCTGAAGAAAACTGCAACGCCACGCGCGTCGAATCGGCGCGAACACTGCCGAATGCGCGCGCCGCTCGTTGGCCGCAGCGTGATTCGATGCAGGCGGGCAACGCGCAAGCCCCAGGCTCCAGACCGCCCTCGTCCGACCAGACCGGCACGACGGTCGCCCCGCCGGTGAAACCGCGCAACGCGGCGACGAAACGAGCGCAGGTCTCAGGGACCAGCACGTTGTCCGTCGCGGCGCAGAGTGTCTGGTAACAACCGCAGGGCAGGCGCTGGCCCTGCAAACCTGCCAGGAAGATCGCGTCCGCGGGTGGGCGATTGTTCAACACGGCACGCGCATGCGCGAGCCGCGCGTCGAAGTCGCTGCCCGTACCATCAGCGACGCGAGCATCGATCCAAAAGCCGACGGCCAGGCTTTTCTCGCGCAGGCGCAACACGGCGTCGGTCACGGCGCGGAAGGAGCTGTTTTCGTCGATGGCGAGCACGACTGCGTTGACTTCGTCGCCGAAACTCTCGCGCCTTGCACCGGCAAGCACCTGTGGCGCGCTGAACACCTGACCGTTCAGATCTGCGAAGGGGAAGTACGCTCGGCGCGGCGGAGTCGGAGCCGTGCACGCGCCGGCCCACAGCAGGAACAAGATGACAAAAGGGCCTTGAAAAACGCGCGTTCTCATGCCGGCTC
The DNA here is from genome assembly GCA_043760765.1 of Planctomycetota bacterium. Taxonomy (GTDB): domain Bacteria; phylum Planctomycetota; class UBA1135; order UBA1135; genus JADJQU01. Next base: position 2,183 of record JAYUOR010000032.1, read on the forward strand.
TCCCACTGGAATCTGTCCGCGCATGTGGACGATATCGTGCGTGCGCACGGCGCCGCTGCTCT
>JAYUOR010000033.1:0-2244 GCA_043760765.1 Planctomycetota bacterium
GCGATCACGCCGGCGGCATTGCCAAAGGCGTAGCGTTCGTAGATGAAATCTGGGTTCTCGCGCAGACAACTGCGCACCAGACGCGGGCTGGCGTAGGACGTATACGAGTACTCCGCGAGCTCGCGCGCGAAACGCGGCAGGTGCGCGAGCGCACTCCAACGCGAGCGCGGTCTGGAGGCTGCATCCGGCTTCGGCGCGTCGCCCGCTTTCGAGCGCGAGACCAAGCTGAATTCGACCAGCTCGTGACCCAGTTCGCGCCAGGCGCTCTGCAGCGACCGGATGTGCACGGCCTGCCCGTCCTCGGCCTGCGTGCGATGATGGTAGAGGATCTTCACAAGTTCAGCTCAGCTGCGCGCGCGCCGCGTTCAGGCACGCCTCCAAGACGGTCAGACTCCGCTCCCATGAAAGCGCCCCAACCTGTTCGCGGCAACGCTCCGGGGTCGGTGCCAGCGTGAGCATCGTGGACAAGGCGCGTGCCAAGAGCTCCGGCTCGCGCGAGTCGACCAGGGCGCCCGTGAAGCCTTCGAGCAGCTCCGCCGTCCCGCCCGCGCGAGTCGCCACGACTGGACGGCCACAGGCCAGGGCCTCGAGCACCACGTTGGGCCGGCCTTCGCGGGAACTGGTCAGAAGCAACACATCGCAGGCTGCGTACCACCACGGCAGTGCGTCGGCCGACTGCTCGCCGCGAAACTGCACGCGCTGTCCCAAACTGAGCTCGCGCACGCGCCGCCGCAGGTCGCGTTCCAGTACGCCCGTCCCCACGAAGACGAGTTCTGACTCCGCCGGGGCGCCGCGAGCGAAAGTCTCGAGCGCCAGGAGCGGGTCCTTGCGCGGGATCAGATGCCCGACGACGAGCACCAGCGCGCCTTGCGCCCTGAGCTGCAATCGCTCACGCGCCAGGCCACGCGCCCGCAATTGAAAGTGGTCGAAGTCGACACCGTTGGGCACCAGCACACCACGCGGGGTGCCTCCGGCGAGGCGATCCATGGCCGACACCAGATCCTGGGACACGCCGCACCAGTGGCCGCTCTGGCGCAACGCAGCGCCGAGCGCGCGCGCGAGCCGTGGCGTGTGCGCTACCTGCAACACGTCGCTGCCGCGTCCGCTGATCAGGCTTGGAATGCCGGCCGCGGCCCAAAGCGAGGCACTCATCGCAGCCGGCCAGGCGTAGTCGAGCACGACCAGTTCAAGATCGCCGCCCGCCCGCAGCGTCGCAACGCCGGCGCGAGCGAAGGCGCGCGCGTTGGCCAGCGCAAAGCCGGAAACGTGCGCGTAGCGCGGACGGCAGATCTCGATCTCCTCGCGCACTTCCGCGCGTGGCGTGCGAGCGACCAAGCTCCATTGTGGCCGGCCGACCCAGCGCCCTGCAGAAGCGAACGGTGCAAAGGGCAATGGCTGAACGACGCGCACCTGGTGGCCGCGCCGGCGCATGCCGCTCCAGCGTCGCTCGGCGAAAATGCCTTCATGCGGCCGCACGCTGGATGGATACAGCGAAGTCAATACGCCGATCTTCACGCGCCGAGTCCGCGCACGCCGTGGGCGCGCCGCCAATGTTCTAGGACCAGCAGGCTCCACAAGAGTCGCGAGTGGTCGCGCGCGCCGGAGATGTGCTCGGCATGGCGCGCTTCGAGCACGTCGCGCGCAAACCACTCGGCCGGCAGGGCGCGCACGGCATCCAGTGTGAAGTCGGCCAGCGGTCCGCGGATCCAGGCGGAAAGCGGCGTGTCGAAACCGCGCTTCTTGCCGTCGAGAATCGAATCCGGCAGGCGCGAGCGAAGCGCCTGGCGCAGTGCGTGTTTGCCACGAATCCCCCGCAGCTTCTCGGCCGCGGGCAGCGGCGCGAAGCGCTCGACAAATCGGTGGTCGAGCAGCGCTGGCCGCACTTCGAGCGAGACCGCCATGGCCGCGCGATCGACCTTGGTCAGGATCTGGTCGGGCAAGTAGGTGTGGATGTCCGCGTACTGCGCGCGGTAGAGCGAATCGTCGACACGCGGCCGGTTGTAGTGCTGAGCGAAGGCTTGGAAAGGATCGCAATCCGAAAGCGAACGCGCGAGTTCGGGCGCGAGCAGGGCCAGTGCCTCGCCGCGCGAAAGCTGCGTGACGCTGTGATAGTAGGCGCGCGCAGGATCGCGGCCAATGTTCGTGAGGAAGGTCTTCGCGCGCAGCGGCCGCGGAGCGAAATCGAGTTTCGGGTACACATGCCCGAGTCCCCCAGCGATCCGGCTGCCCGCCCGCCCCAGGCGC
>JAYUOR010000034.1:0-2242 GCA_043760765.1 Planctomycetota bacterium
GCGTCCTCGGCCGCTTCCATCACCGCGGCATAGGCGTGGGCCTCGATGTGATCGACGCCGACGAGCGGCAGGCCGCGCGCATAGGCAAGTCCTTTCGCGGCCGACAGGCCGACGAGCAGCGAGCCGATCAGCCCCGGCTTCACGGTGACAGCGATCGCCGCGAGTTCCGACATGTCGATGCGCGCCTCATTTAGCGCGCGCTCGATCGTCGGCATTACAGCGCGCAGGTGCGAGCGTCCGGCGATCTCCGGCACGACTCCGCCATAGGGCGCGTGTTCTTCAATTTGGCTGGCGATGATCGACGAAAGCACTTCGCGCCCACCGCGCACGACGCTGGCCGCGGTTTCGTCGCAGGACGATTCGATCCCGAGCACCAGATCCTTCACGGACGTTTGTCGATCGGCTGCGGGCCGGGGCGCACTCCGCGGAAAAGGTTCAAGGCAGCTTCGAGTTGCGCGTCGCGCGGGTGGGGCTCGATCAATTCGATCTGCTCGGCCGCTTCCCAGGCGCGCAAGGCAGCGAGCGCGCTCTGCGGCGGACTGTAGTGCGACAGATAGAGCCGCACGCGCTTCGCCGCATCGAGAGGCAGTTCGATGCACAAGTCCGGGAGCAGTCCGTGCTCGCGGCCCTTCTGCACCGTGCGTTCGATGTTCGTGTGCGCCGGCGTGTAGTAGTAGGCCGTGGTCAAGCGCACTTCCGAGTCGTCGTCGCCGAACGAGCGCACTTGCTGCACCATGCCTTTGCCGTAAGTTTGTGCTCCGACGAGCACCCCGCGGCGATGGTCCTGCACGGCACCGGCGAGGACTTCGCTCGCGCTGGCCGAGTCCACATCGACGAGCAGCGCGAGCGGCAGCGAGGCCAGCGTGGCCTTCACGCGCTCGGCCTCGTAGCGCTTGGTTTCGCCGCGGCCCTCGGTCGAGACGATCAATCCGCGCTCGATGAAGCGATTGGCGATCTGCACGGCGGAAAACAGCACGCCGCCCAGGTTGCCGCGCAGGTCGATCACCAGCGCTCGCATGCCTTGGGCCTGCAGCGAGGAGATCCAGCGATCGAATTCGGCCGGCGTTTCCTTGCTGAACGAAGTGATCGCGAGGTACGCGATGCCGTGCTCGGCATCAAGCATCTGGGCGTGGCGCACGGTCGGATCCACGAGTTCCGCGCGCGTCAGCTGAAGCGTGTGCGCCTGGCCGTCCAGGCTGCGAACGGAGAGCTCCAATTCGTCGCCGGGAGCATCGGCGATCGCACGCTGGAATTCGGAAGCACTCAGGTCGGCGCGAGTCTTGCCGTTGACCGCGAGGATCGTGTCGCCCGGCCGCAGGCCGGCCTTGTCCGCGGGCGAACCCGGCAACGCGAAGAGCACACGGCCCGCTTCGAGCGGCGGCCGGAAGACCACGCCGATGCCACGGTAGCGGCCCGTCGTGTCGCGCTGGAGCGCCGCGACCTGCGCGCTGTCGTAGTAGCGCGAGTAACCATCGAGGCTCTCGACCATGCCGTGCAGTGCGGCGTCGATCATGCCGTCGGCGTTGACGTCGCGGACGTAGCTCCCGCGCACCCAATCGCGCACCGCGCGATAGCGCGCCAAGTCAGCGTCCTCGCGCTGGTTCCACAAAAGCATGCCGAGGATCGAAAGTCCGATGCCCGCGAAAAGGCCGACCCAGAAAGTGACGTGTAGGTTTCGCAAAGTGTCAGGGCGCCGGAGCGTGTGACGATTCTAGCAGCCGCGCTGAAAAGTCTCGCCTTGCACTCCGCGGCGAAAGCGCAATGGGCTGAAGTTCGAAATCTCCTCGTCTGCGAACGAGGCGCCGCGCGTAGTACGACCCGCAGGTCGCGAAAAGTGCCTGAAATTCAGGCGTCTCGCACGGGTCTGTCATCCGCGAGGTTCGCGAAACAGGCTCACAATTGCAGCTGTAGATCCGGTCCTTGCGCAGCTTGACCGTTCGTCGGTTCTTCACGCGCTTCGAACCCCGCAGGAGTCCTTCATGAAGTCCTTTGCCGCCCTGTTGAGCATCGCCATTCTGTCCGCCACCGCCACCGCCGCCGCGCAGGGTTATGTCTACGAGCAAGCGATGGATCCAAACGGCGGGACCCTGCGTCCATGCCAGTTGTGGATCGATCCGACGGGGGACAGAACGATCTAGCTTCCGATGCGATCGCCTGGGAGGACTCCCAGCTGCCCCAGACGACGACAATCGCGCGCCTGCGCTGGTGGGGGGAGGTTGCGCCGCCGCTCGGATTCCAAGTT
>JAYUOR010000035.1:0-2242 GCA_043760765.1 Planctomycetota bacterium
CGCCCGAGCGCGTCCTCTTTCACCTGCGCCTTTTGCACACGACACTTGTGGAACTCGGTTTCGAGCGACCGAGACTCGCGCTCGCCGGAATCAACCCTCACGCAGGCGAGGGCGGCATTCTCGGCCGCGAGGAACTCGACCTGTTCCCCGAGCCACTGGCCCGCGCGCGCGAACTCGGCCTCGACGTCTCGGGCCCGCTTTCCCCCGACACGGTTTTCCTGCAGGCCTTCCGCGGCCGATACGACGGCGTGCTCGCCCATTATCATGACCAGGCCTTCATCGCCGCGAAGATCGCCGCGCCCGACACCGGCTTGACCTTGATCGCCGGCTTGCCCTTCCTGCGTGTGTCGCCCGCGCACGGCACAGCCTTCGATATCGCTGGAAAAGGCCTGGCTTCCGCGGAAAACATGAAGGTTGCCCTGCGCCAGACCGCCCTCTGGGCCGCGCGCCGACCCGCACCTGCTCCCTCGCGGTAGAGTAGACTCACCCACGGGCCTGCACGCTGCCCCTGACGCTCCGTCCTTCACATCCAGATCCGCACCCGCCACCGTTCATGAGCGCCAAGAAGATCGTCCTCTACCAGCCGCAGCAGGTCGATTCGAAGCTCGGGCCCGACTCCAGCAAGGACCTATTGCCGCTGGAGATGCTGACCATCTCGGCCTTCCCTGTGCGCGACGGCTACGAGGTCGTGATCATCGACGGCAGCCTCTATCCGCCCGAAGAGGCCCACCGTCGTGCGGTCGAGGCTTGCGAGGGCGCGATGATGTACGCGACCACCGGCATCCTCGATTACATGGTCACCGATGGGTTCGCCGCTTCGAGCAAGGTCAAGGAGCGCCATCCCAAGTTGCCGATGTTCATCGGCGGCTGGTTCGCTTCCGTGCGGCCCGAACTGCAGCTCACCACAGGTCTCTACGATGCCGTCGTGCTCGGCCAGGGCGAGCTGACGTTCCACGAGCTCGTTCAATCCGTCGAGGCCGGCACTGCGCTCGAAAATGTCGCCGGTCTCGCGCTGTGGCGCGACAACCAAGTCGTCTACACGCAAAAGCGCCTAGTCGTCGGCTGGGACAAAGTTCTCAACGTGCCTTGGCAGTTGATCGACATCGAGCCGTACCGCGCGCACCAGCTGCGCGCCGATTCGCACCGCGACATCCTGCGCATGCCGACGCCGCCCGCGATCGGCAGTCGCAAGCCGTACTTCGGCATCACGTACTTTTCGAGCTACGGCTGCCCTGAGCCGTGCACGTTCTGCTGCTCGCCGATCGTTACCGACAGGCGTTGGAAGGCGATGCCCGCCGATCGCATGCTCGACGATCTTGCCGGCCTGCACGATCGCTGGGGTTTCGACGTGGTGCGATTCCACGACGCGAATTTCGGCGTGATGGCGAAGCGGACGAAGGAATTCGCCGAGGGCAAGCTCTCGCGCGGCCTGAAGTTCTGGTGGAACGCATTCCTCGAGACGCACTCGATCCTGACGTACAAACCCGACGTGCTCGACGCGATGGCCGCGTCCGGTCTCTACATCGCCGAAATCGGTGCCGAGGCGGGCAGCGACGAGATGATGAAGAAGATCGGCAAGCCGATCGTCGGCGATGACAACGTGAATGCCGCGATCGAGATGGACAAGCGCGGCGTGTGTGCGTCGGTCACGTACATCATCGGCTATCCCGGCGAAGAGCCGCCTTCGATGTTGGCGACGATCGATCAATGCCGTCGCTTGCACGTCGCCGCGCCGCTCGCGCGTCCGACGGTTTGGCCCTACCGACCGATTCCAGGCACGGTCATGTGGGACCAGGCGATTTCGATGGGCTATCAGCCGCCGAAGACGTTGCGCGAATGGGGCTCGATCGGCGAGTACCACCTCGAAGAAACCTGGCCGGGCAAGATTCCTCCGCACGTGGCTCAGATGCGCAAGCTCTACCAGCATTACGTGACGCTGAGTTATGGACTCGCGCGCGGAAAAATCGGCTGGTGGGAGCGTCGTGCCGAAGCGCGCTTGCGCGAGAACAATTTCAAGCTGGGGTTGTTCGAAGCGCGCGCGTTCGATGTCTTCAATCGCGTCGAGAAGAAGTTGTTCCCGAGGCAAGAGTTGTCGCGCTCGTGGGTCGATCCGGGGCATAAGACCGGGACCGGCGGCAACGCCGCGTCGAAGAGCTCGCGCGCGATGACGAAGTCGACGGCGGGGTAGCGCTCCCGAGGTACAGTGGCGCGCATGGTGCGTCCTGACAGGAATAACGAACCG
>JAYUOR010000036.1:0-5583 GCA_043760765.1 Planctomycetota bacterium
ATCAGGCCGTTGCCGTCGATCACCGCCGTGTTGCCGGGCATCGGCGCCGCGAAGGGCGGAAGCGGGCCAGCGATCAAACCTAGGCCGACGAAAACGTCCGCGCTGGCTTCGAAGACTCCAGGCGCGCTCTCGGAAGCGACGCAGGGCGGCAGCGGCCCCCCGCCCGCCGCGAAGCGATCGACGGAGAACATCAGCTGGCCCTTGAACGGTGTACCGGGCACGACCATCGCCGCGCGACCGTAGTCGAGTGCGTCGACTTCAACCGCGCAAGGTGTTCCGCCGGGGTGGCCGGCGCAGGGCGCGTGCATCATCAATCCAAGGCCGGGGACCGGCGCGAAGCCCGCGCTGTACTGGATCGCCGGAACGGCGAGGGGCCCAAAGGCAGGCAGGCCCGGCGCGGGCCGGAGGATGTCACCTTCTGTGATCGGGAAGCCGAAGGCGCTGTCGGGCAAACCCACCGTCGGCCCGTGCCAATCGATGGAGAAGTTGACCTGCAAGGTGGCTTGCGCGCGCGCAGCACCGGAAAACGAAAACACCGCCAGCGCCCCGAAGGCGAGCTTCGAAAGCCGGTCGGCGGACAGGGGGAGTCGGGACTGTTGCATGAGAACCTCGTTCTCGTTCAGGGGGTTGGCGGGACAATTCACCGGCGAATATCTACCGGCGGCAACCCTCCGTGAGACGACTCGCTCGCGGGCGACAACTTTCTCCAGAATCTTCGGCGCGCCGCTACGGGTGCGAGCGGTCGAGAGGCTCGTACTTGAGCGGCAAGGCGATCTGCCGTTCGCGATTCACCAGCAGTTCGACGAGTTCGTCGGGCAGACGCGGCTCGCGCGCCAACGCAGCGGGCAATGGATTGAGAGGCCAAATCCAGACCGTGCCATCGTCCGACACCACCAGCGCCCGAGACGGCCCGCTACCTGGACTAATCGCTCCAAGGAGGCAGGCCCTGCCCGGTCCGGCGAAGTGGGCGAAGGGCACGCCATCGATGGCCGAGCGCACGTAGACGCCGCCCTCCTTGGCCGTCGTGATCACCCAGCGTCCGTCGGGGCTGAAGCTCCCACCGGTCACGTCGCCGGCGTGCAGAACTTTCTGTCCGATTTCGCCGGGCGCGTCGACGACCTTCCTGCCTTTGAAAGTCAGCTTGCGCGGCGCGCGCAGGAGCAGGTCGTGAAGCCGCAGCGCGCCGGGGCCACCGCGGCCGACGACCAGGAGTCGCGTGCCATCGGCGCTGTATTCGATCGACTGCGACTGGATCAGCCACAGCCCGACTTCGGCCTCGTTCGATTGGGGCACGAAAAAGCGCGCCGAGCCGTCGCTGCAGGCGAGAGCGACCTGCTTGCCGTCGCGGCGCACCGCGAGCGCGGTGACGCCCAGCGGATCCGCGGCTTCATTGCGTCGACACTCGCGCAATTCCAATAGCGCGCCGCTCACGGGATCGAAGGTGCGCATCGCGCCATCGACATGTCCGCTGACGATTCGCGGCGGATTCGACAGCCAGGCGATGGCGCTGGCTTCGGAGCCGCCGGCCAGTTCGCGCGCGGCGGAATTGCCCCGCGCGTCGCAGACGAAAACCTTCCCGGAGTCGCTGCGGATCGCGACCAAGGCGGAGTCGGGACTGAAACAGAGGCTGGCCAGTTTTTCGTGACTCTCGATCAGCGTTGCGCGCAAGGCGCCGTCGGCTGCGCTCCAGGTTCGCGCGCTGCCGTCGTCGCTCGCCGTCGCCACGATCGATCCGTCCGGCGAGTAGACGGCGTCGCGCACGGGTCCACGGTGAGCCAGGCTGAACAGCAATTTGCCGGCCTCCTGCGCAGTCGACGAATTCGCCTCGCTTGCCTGCGATGGCGTCGCCCAAACGCGCGCAGAGCCGTCGTTGGAGGCGACGACAACGCGCTCGCCATCGGGAGCAAAGCGGGCGCAGCGCACGGACTCGGAACTCGCGCGCAGGGCGTACACGTCGGGCCTTGCACCCGCGTACCAGATGGAGACGGAGGCGCCGATCGCCGGAGTCACCAGCCGCCGACCATCTGGGCTCCACAACACCTTGTGCGGCGCGAAAAATCCGCGAAAACTGCCCTCGGAGACATTGCCGGGCCCGCTCCACAGGCGGACCAGCATGTCGGATCCGACTGTCGCCAGGCATCGGCCATCGGGGCTGAAAGCGGCGTGCAACACGCGCACGTCCGCGCTCCCGATCGGCGTCACCGCGCCCGTGGCCGTGTAGACCATCCAGGCGCGCGATTGCTTGCTCTGCGGATCCTCCAGCAGGACGGCGAGCCGCTGCCCGTCCGGGGAGCAGCGCACCAATCGCGCGATCTTGCCTGGACCGATTCGATCGAAGCTGCGTTCGATGGCTCCATCCGCCGCGCCAAAGATGCGCAAGCTGCCGTCGTCGGAACCCGTGACCAGCGCGGATCCGTCGCCGCGGAATTCCGCGCAGACGAGTCCGCTGGTCAGCGCGAGTTCGCGGATCAGTTCGCCGCTCGCCGTGTCGATCAGCCAGGCCACGGAGGCCTCGAGCTTGCGCTTCGATGCGCGCCAAATCAGCGCGCGATTCGCCCCGGCGTGTACGACCCATTTGACTTCCTGCTCCGCTGCGGCCTCACTCGGCGGCGTCCAAGTCCACAGGATCGAGCCATTGTCCGCGCGCACGCAGCGTGCACCGCCGTCCGAAAGGCAGAGCGCGGCCTGACCACTGTCGAGGAATTCGATCGCTCGACCCTCGCCTGCGGCGGCTGGAAACTCGAGCAAGACCGCTCCGCTGCGCGTGTCGGCAATGCGCGCGATTGCCTCCGCGCCGACGAACGCCAGACGGCTTCCGTCCGGCGAGAGAGCGATGGCGCGAACTTTCTTCGCCTCGCAGGCCACCTTGGCCAACGGCTCGCCGGTCTCCATCGCAAAAATGCGCACGCTGCCGTCGCCGAAGCCGTCGCCGAAAGCGACCGCGACGCGCTTGCTGTCGGAAGTCAGCGCGCAGTCCATCGTGAGTCGCGCGGGAGAGCCGTCGATCAGCGCCCGCAAGTGACAAGCCTGAAGCGCGCGGAACAGCGAGGCGCGCGTCTGGTACGTCGGTGCGCGCATGACTGCTTCGATGCCGAGTCTGACTGCCGCCGCGGGATCCTCTTCGAGCAGCGCGTCCGCGCGTTGCCCGAGGTGACGGCCCATGGCGTTTTCGAGCGCGATGTTCTTCTCCGACAGCAAGTACAGACTGCTCGCCAGACCGATCGACAGCGCGACGATCGAACCCAAAGTCGAGTACGCGATCGCCGGATGACGCTGAAACCAGCCGCGAAACACGCGCCACGCGCTCGGCGCTCTTGCGCGCACGGGTTCGTATTCGCGCACGCGGCGCAGGTCCTCGGCGAAATCGAGCGCGGTCTGATAGCGCCGCGCTGGATCCTTTTCCAGCGCCGTGGCGACGACGAGACTCAAGTCCGTCGGCAGCGCCGGGTTCAACGAGCGCGGATCCGGCAACAGCGCGCCGCGGATCGCCATGAACAAGGCCGGAACGCTTTCCGCCTCGAAGGCGCGCTTGAGCGTCAGCGCTTCGTAGAGACTCGAGCCCAACGACCACACGTCCGAGCGCCGATCGACGCCGTCACGTTTCCCGAGAATCTGCTCCGGCGACATGTAGGCCGGCGTGCCGAGCACATCGCCCGAACGGGTCAACTCGAAACTGTCCGAGGTCTCGTCGCGGGCTTGGCCAAAGTCGAGCAACACCGGATCGCCGCTGCGCGCGACCATCAGGTTCTGCGGCTTGACATCGCGGTGCACGACGCCGACTTCGTGGGCTGCGTGCAACGCGCGCGCGGCGCGCTCGAAGTACATCAAGAGGCCGGCTAGCTCGAGCGTGCTGCGCGGCGCCATCTGAATCGGACCTTCGCGTTTCGCCGCGCCATCGCGCTCGCCGCGACGATTTTCCCGCGCGCGCGAGATCCATTCTCCAAGCGTGGAGCCATCGACGAAGCGCATCGCGATGTAAGGCCGATCGCCGTCGATGCGTGCTTCGAGAACTGCGCACAGACAGGGATGGTCGAGGCGCGCGATGACTTCGGCTTCGCGCTGCAGCCGCCGCCTGCGCTCCTGGCTGAGCGCGGCGAATTCCGCGGGCAGAAGTTTCAGCGCCACCTGGCGCGCGATGCGCGTGTCCTCGGCGAGCCAGACCACCGCCTGACCGCCGCGGCCAAGTTCGCGCAACAATCGATAGGGCCCGACGCGCTGTGGATCCTGTTGGAGCTCGGCGTCATGGGCCGCTGAAACGGTCGCGGCTTTTTGCGCCACCGAAAGCCCGGCGCGCTCGAGCTCGGCGAAGTACTCGCCGGCCACGGCTTCTTCGTGGCCTTTGTAGCGCGCCAAATAATGGGTCAGGGGCTGGCGCGTCCCGCGTTCGAGGTCGCGCAGGAATTCATCCAGGAAATCGAAGACGGCGGCGTCGTCCGAAGGATCCCCTGATGCCATGCCCTGCATGATACGGGGTGCGTCGACCAGGCGAGCCGCGCGCTCGCCGCCTGGGCCGTCTTGGTGGTACGCTCGGCAGCGTGGATCAGGATGCTAAGGACCCTGCGCCGAACGATCAGCGCCGCGACGAACTATCGGCGCGCTTCCAAGAGCTGTACGAGGCGATCGCGCCCAGTCTCTACACCTGGGCCGAGATCAAGATCCGCCCGCAGATGCGCGGTCTGGTCGATCCCTCGGACGTGGTTCAAGAAGTCTGGTATCGCGCCTGGCGCGCCTACAGCGCCACGGACCTGGAAAGCGAATCGTTTCGGCGCTGGATCTTCAGCGTGGCCAAGAACGTGCTGCTCGAATCGTTCCGCGCGCTGCGCGGCAGCGACACGCTCGGCGGCGGCGCGGGCGAGAGCGCCAGGCTGCGCAGGCTCGCCGAAGTTCCCGACACCGCCACGGCGATCACGCGCCGCGTGGCCCGCGACGAGGGCCTGAAATTGTTCGCGCGCTGGACAATCGGTCTGGACGAGGACGATCGCGCGCTGGTCGTGCACCTGGGTCTCGAGGACATGGACCGCACGGAACTCGCCGCGCGCCTAGGTCTCAGCGAGGCTTCGCTCTCCAAGCGCTGGGAACGGCTGATGTCGCGGATGGCGGAATCGAAAACCACGCGCGATCTTTTCGCCGCGGTGCAGTAGCGCCCGTTTTCCGTCCTGGGCGTCGGCCTGTTACACTCTTTTTCCACCGCGACCCGCAGCAGCCTGCGGGACGCCTTCCGCCGACTTGGACCTCGCTCCTTCGAAACGACATGGCTCAGCCCCGATCCAGCCCGAATTCCGACGACGCGCCCGAAGTCGGCGGCTTGCCCGCGGGCACGCGCATCGCAGCCGTCGTATCGTCCTACCATGAGGAGTTGTGCGCGAGCATGGCCGCGTCGGCCCGCCGCGAACTCGAACGCAGCGGACTCTCGCCCGAGAACTTCTTCGAGCTGCGCGCGCCGGGAGCGTTTGAACTGCCGCTAATCGCGCGGCGCCTCGCCGTGCGCGACGACATCGACGCTGTGTTGTGCTTCGGCCTGGTGCTCAAGGGCGAGACCAGCCACGACGGTTACATCGCCGGCGCGGCTGCGAACGGGATCTT
>JAYUOR010000037.1:0-2236 GCA_043760765.1 Planctomycetota bacterium
GCCGGCCTCCCCGCCGACTGTGCGACTGTCACGTTTGCTGGGCTTCATTGCCATCTCCTTGCACCGTGTCACCCTCAGGAGCCGGCCGCTCGGCCTCCTGATGGACCAGGTCGGAGCAGAAGAAGTCAGGGGCAACTCACCCGTTCGATGTCGGGCGAAGGTTTCGTGTCCTGCACGCTAGCCGAGGTTCTCGCTGCCGCTGGATCAGCTTCTGGAGAAAGCAGCGGAAGATCTCGCCTCCAACGCGCGACGAGAACAAAGCAGGGCCGCACTCGCACGCACACTCCATGTGCACGCGGAGCGAGGCACTGCTTGATGAGAAATTCCCTGCCCTACGTGACCGATAGGATCTTCGGCCTCACCTCTCGAGCCAGGTGATGGCCCCGGTATCGAGGTCATAAATGCCACCGACGATGACCAGTTGGCCTGCGGCAATGAGGTCCTTTATCACGGCGCTTCGCTCGACGATGTCCGCCATGGTCTGGCGAACGTTCGCGCGGGTCACCGACGCAACGAATGCCGGGTTGTGTGAGTCGTGCTTACCCTCGACGCTGCTGCTTGCTTGAAGAGCAGGCTCGATGTTCGCAAGTGTCGATGTGAGGTTCCCGAGCTGAGCCCCGTCGCACGCACCTTTGACCGCGCCACAGCTCGTGTGGCCAAGGGCGACGACGACCTTTGCGCCCGCGAGCTTGGTGGCAAACTCCATGCTTCCAAGGATGTCTGTGTTCTCGAAATTGCCCGCGACGCGAGCGACGAAGAGATCACCGATGCCACGGTCGAAGACAATCTCCGGAGGAATGCGCGAGTCGAGGCAGCTCAGCACGACCGCCATGGGATACTGTCCCTTGGCGGCTACCTTGGCTTGGGCAAGGTAGTCGCGCTGGGTGAGCTGGCCGCTCGCGAAGCGCTTGTTCCCGGCCTTCAGGGCCTCCACCACTTGGTCGGGAGTCATGGCCTGTTGCTGCGACTGCGACAATACGGCTGACGTCGCAGGTGCCGAGTTCGTGCCCAGCGTGCTCGCACAGCCCGAGGCCCCGCCGAGCAGCAGGCACCCGAGCATCGCCAGCTTCATGGTCTTGCCGACGTTTCTTCCAAAGTTTTCGATCATTGCAACCTTCGCTTCCTTCTCTTTGATGTTCCGTGTGACTTGAATCTGTTCCGCTGAGTGGGCGAGGCTCTAGACCATCCGTTGGCAAGTTCAAATTTTGGACATGCGTCCCCGGAAAGACTCATGTAAGTGACCGAGAAGGCCGAACTCGCGCCCTCGCGGCATGCACGCGGAGCTTCACTCCCGGGGGACACAAGGCACCTAGCCCTACTGCGAGTCCTGCCGGCGACGCCCGATCGCCCACGGGTGTCGAAGTCGAGCCTGGCACCGTATCTTCCCTGCATGACGCGTCGGACGCACGACGAGTTCACGGAGCACGCTCTCGAGCGCCTTAGTTGCGTGGCGCGGGTGACGCGTAGGCGCATGTTCGGCGGCGTCGGACTCTATTGGGACTGAGTCTTCTGCGCGCTGATCGCCAAAGGACGGCTGTACTTCAAGGTCGACGAATCAAATCGCGCGGAATTCGAACGCGCCGGGATGGATGCGTTCCAACCGTTCACCGACCGGCCGTCGGTATTGTCGTACTTCGAGCTTCCCGAGCGTGTTCTGGCCTCCGATTCCCTTCTGAGATCGTGGCTCGAAAAGGCGCTCGATGTCGCGCGGCGGGCGGCCAAGAAAAAGCCGATGCGCAAGCGAACAGGTGCGCACGCTGCGCTGGGGAAGCTCGACAACCTCGGACCCAAGAGCTCCGCGTGGCTTGCTGAAGTCGGCGTCAAGACACGCGCTGACCTGGAGCGGCTCGGCTCCGTGCGGGCGTTCGAACTTGTTCGTGCGGCGGGTCGCAAGCCGTCCATGAACCTGCTCTGGACGCGGGAGGCGACCCTGCTCGGCGCGCGCTGGGATCGACTCTCGGACGAAGTGAAGCGCGAACTGCGCGCTCGCGCCGGCCTGGCCCCGCCCAAGTGCAAGGGGTAGCCAGCTCGCCAAGTAAGCAGCCGCCCTGCGAGGGCGCACGCCTAGCCAACTGTCGTGTGAGGCCAAGGTGTCGAAGTCGAGCCTGGGCCCGTGTCCAGGGGCGTGGAGTTCCTATACTCCCGTCCCCTATGTTGCTGAAGATTTCTCTACCCGCGTCAATCCTGCTGCTTGCTTCTTGCGCCTCCACCGAAGCGCCCGCTGTCCGCCCGCAGC
>JAYUOR010000038.1:0-5552 GCA_043760765.1 Planctomycetota bacterium
TGAGACGCCTCGGGCAATCCGCCCACTCTGCGTGTGTGCACTGCTTCCGGTGACAATCGAATTCGCACAGCGCGATATCGTCGGGGATCTTTTGCACGAATTGGTTCTTGATCCAACGCCAAAGCGGAAGCATGGCTACATCCGTCCTTTCGATGGTTTGTGTCGGCGGCCTCACCTCTCCATTGTTGCCGAGGCTTCCGCATCGTGCGCTTCGCCAATGTGCGTAGCGCAGTGAATTGCGGGTGCCGCGCCAGGATCCAACGTGCCCCTTCTTGGGGACTATTGAATGCGCTCCCCCAGCCCGATCACCGTGTAGCCGGTCGGGCCGACGACTCGACTCGCTCCGGTCGCGGTATCGACGATCAGCAGCAGCAGCGCCGTGGCGTCCGTGCCGTAGAGCGTATTGGTCGCGCTGTCGAAGGCGAGGCCCTGGACATCGCCGAAGCCCAGCGGTCCCACTGCGGTACCCGCGCCGGTCGTCGTGTTGATCGTGAGGAGTTGATCCGTGCCGGTGTCGGAGCCGTAAAGCGTGTTCGTGTGCGGATCGAAGGCCAGGCCCTGGACGCTGAAGAAACCGAACGCTCCGATGACGCTGCCGGCGCCGCTCGTCGTGTCGAGGACGACAAGGTTGTGGAACCTCGTGTCGGAGCCGTAGAGCATGTTCGTGTTCGCATCGAACGCGAGCCCGCTAATCTCGAAAAGGCCGTAGGCGCCGATATTGGTCCCCGCGCCGGTGATCGCATCGATCTTGATGAGCATGTCGGACGCGACATCCGAGCCGTACAGCACGTTCGCATTCGGATCGAGGGCCAAACCTTGGACGTCTTCGAAACCCAGCGCTCCGACAGCCGTTTCCTTGCCCGTGGCGAAGTCGAATGTGAATAGCGTGCCGGAAGCGATCGCGACGAACAGCTTGTTCGTGTTCGGATTGAAGGCCAGGCTGTTGAGAACATCAAACCATGGAATTCCCAGCGAGGTGCCCGCGCCCGTGTTCGTGTCGAGGTTGACCAGCCAAGTGCCCCACGAACCGTAAAGCGTGTTCGAGTTCGAATCGAAGGTCAGGTTTCCAACCCCGGCGAACCCGACGGATCCAACGAAGGTACCCGCGCCCGTCGTGGTGTCGATGGTGATCAGTTGGTCGCCGTCAACGCCGTAAAGTTTGTTCGCGTTGGGGTCGAAGGCCAACCCGTTGACGTTGCCGAAACCGAGTGCGCCGACGACGCTACCTGCTCCGCTGGCAGCGTTGATCGTGTAAAGCTGGTCGGTCACAGTGCTCGACGCATAGAGCTTGTTCGCATTGCGATCGAAGGCCAGGCCAACAGCACCGGCGAATCCGAGCGGCCCGACGGCTGTCGCCACACCGGTGGCAATGTCGATGTTCACGAACTCGTTCGTGTTGCCGCTCAGGCCATGGAGTCGGTTCGCATTCGAATCGTAGGCCAGGTCGCCAGCGCCGTAGGCGCTGGCGCCGATGACCGTGCTCGACCCGTTGGACGGATTGACCACGACGATTTGAGAGTAGTAGCTGCTGCCATAGAGCGTGTTCGTATTCGGATCGAAGGCCAGCCCGTTGACGGACGTACCTGTGCCGCTGACGCTCCCGACACCGGTGAACGTGCTGATTTGGATGAACCTATTCAAGGTCGTATCCGAACTGTGGAGCTTGCTGGAATTCGGATCGAAGGCCAGCGATGCAACGCCGTGGAAGCCGAGCCCTCCGATGGCGCTGCCGGCGCCGGTCGCGGTATTGATGGTGATGAGCTGATCGGTCAGATAATCGATGCCGTAAAGCGTGTTCGTATTCGGATCGAACGCGAGGCCGTTGACCAGACTGAATCCGACGAGTCCAACGGCGTGTCCGGAGCCCGTTGCCGTATTGTATGGTGATGAGTTGGTCCGTCGCGTAGTCCACTCCGAAGAGCCTGTTCGTATTCGAATCGAAAGCCAGGCAACCGACGCCCGGGAAGCCGAACGGTCCGATCGCCGTCCCTGCGCCAGTGTCCGTGTCGATTCTGAGCAGTTGGTCTGTGGCCCCGTGCACGGCGTAGAGCGTGTCCGAGTTTGGATCGAAGGTCAGGCCCCATAGGCGATACCCCGCCAGCCCCGGGCCGGACTTCGCCATCGCCGCGCCTGTCGTGGGCTGAACGCCGAGGAACAGGCTTTCCCCCGAACCCGCGAGCAGCGACACGGAGCCGCCGCCACCGCCGCCTCCTCCTCCCGAACAGGCCGCACCCAAAGTGATCAGCACAAACAACGTGAGTGTTTTCGACATCGACATGTTTGCTTCTCCTTCGGATCGAGTCGCACGGTTCGATCTTGCCGATCGCGAGCTGCTCGCGGCTTGGCTCGGACGCGATCCCCGAGATCTTCCGCGCGCGGCGGTTCGATGATCACACTTGCGGCCTTGTGCACTGCTGAACGCAGCCGATTCGCATCGGCATCGATGGCGATGAATCCGGATCCTCTGCAAACATCCTCGCGCGAGACCCGCCACTCTCACATCCGTCCGTTGGCGTACGCGGCTACGAACCAGGGAGTACCGCATCGAGTGCGGAGTCCGGCTCCGCATCTCGGTCTATGATAGGAGGCTGGCCGCCCTCGCCGGTGGCCAGCCTCGAACGAACGCATGTCCGACGATTCAGTCGGTGTCGCTCGGTATGTTTGCCGCCCATATCATGGGCAGACGGCGAAGGTCAACGCGTCCGAAAGATTCAAGCCCGCCGGGCAAGGCGCGTCGCTGCGGCAATCCTGCGCGAAGACGGTCTCTCCGCGGCCGAACGGATTGCGGTGCGCGCGCTCAGTCCTTGATCGGACCTTTCGCAATCGCCGCGGCCAGTGCCTTGTCCTTCTCCGCGTCCGTCAACTTCTCCCACTTGGGCAGGCAGCCTTTGCAGCACAGGCCGACCGTCTGAGTTTTCCACTACACCACCACCGACGGATCCGCCGGATCGGCGGGCACGATGGCGCAATATTCGTTGACGCTGACGATGGTGCCGGGTTTACGCTTCTGGCAC
The DNA here is from genome assembly GCA_043760765.1 of Planctomycetota bacterium. GTDB lineage: Bacteria > Planctomycetota > UBA1135 > UBA1135 > JADJQU01. The sequence continues at coordinate 3,015 of JAYUOR010000038.1, forward strand.
ATCGGCTCGTTCTGAGTTGTCGCTGAACTCTGACAGCCTGCGAGGAATAGCAGGGCGGCGAGAAGTGTGGATGCGCGCGCGATCATGGACGATGCTCCCTCGTGTCGATGGGGGATTTCGCAGGACGGTCGAGACGGATCTGGCTGACGATCACGCCAATCGGCGGATCGGGATTGCAGAGCCTGTAGTCCGTGGCGATCGGCGCCCCAAGTGCGTTGCCGCACGACCAGGGAGTGAATTGAGCAGCCCGATCGCGGCGACGTGCGGGCCGATCTGCCCGAAAGCGCAGGTCCTTCGTCCTGCAGCCCACAGGAGTCCGTCCTAGTGCTTAGCGGGCACGCCCGCGAAAACGTGTTCTAATTGCTGAGCCCGGAATCGACTGCTGCGCCTGTTCGCGCGAGTCTTTGGGAAATCATCCACGTTCTGCAACTTTCGAGAGGAAACGTTATGCGTCGTCTGCTGCAAGTCTCCACGGTTTCGTGTCTCGCCCTCGCTGCGTTGAGCCTGACCGGTTCTGCGCAGACCGCGCCCCCGGGAAATCTGTTGCCCGCGGTCGCCGAGCGCGCCGTCGTCACGCCCCAGGGCCTTTCGTTCCAACGCCAGAGCGGCGTGGCTGCACCGACGCCCGGCGGCTACTCGAACACGACGCCCGGAACGAAGTGGACGCTCACCGACGGCGGCCTCGCCTGGATCGCGACCTCGACGTCGATCGGCAACCGAGGCACGCAAGTGTTCTCCGAAGTTGACCTCAACAGTGAGCGCGCGATCATGCTTTCGGCTTTCGACAACCCGCCGCCGACGCCGGTCTGGCAGGACACGAGTGCGCTCGCCACGGAGTTTCGCGTCGTCGCCTCCGCCGACGCGACCGACACGCACGTGACGACTCACCAGATCGTACTGGGCGGCAATCCGCAGACTCGTCAGGCGGTATTGACGAAATACGGCTCGCATTCTCCGACGGCCGACTGGTCGTACACGTTTGCTCCGGTCATCAACGCCGGCAGCACCGTCGCCATCTCGCGCAACGGCTCGGTCATCGTCGCCGCGATCTACAACGACCCGCTGAACCAAGTCGAGGTCGCAGTCTTCAGTCCGGCCTCGAACGTTCCGCTGTCCTACACGATCCTGCCGGCCGGTCCGAACGGATACTTGCGCGGCTTCGATCTCTCCGCCGACGGTTCGACGCTGTACTACAACGCCGGGGTCAACGCCAACATCTTCGATGTCGCAACAACGACAGTCGTGCACACCAGCAACATCGGCGCGAGCTTCGACAGCCACGCGATCTCCGGTGACGGTTCGGTGTTCGCCTACGGCAATTTCAATCAGATCAGCGTGTGGGAGCGCTCGGGGGCCGTCTACCTGAATACTTTCACGCGTTTTGTCGCCGGCTCCTGCTACGGCGCGATCATCGACATCTCCGACGACAGCTCGACCATCGCTTATGGATTCACGTTCTACGATTTCTACCTGAAGACCCAGGTCGAAGCGTTGGACGTTGCGACCAAGAGTGTGACGATGTCGCACATCGCGACCGGTGGCGGCGGGTTCCAGAACATCATCGCCGACGTCGCGATTTCGGCCGACGGCAGCCGCTTCGCCGTCGGACGCTGGGGTGACGCCGCGGGCCTGGTCAACGAGGTCGATGTCTACGACCGCAACAACAGCACGCCGATCCTGAGTGCGAACCTGCCGGGTTCTGTGTTCTCGGTCGACATCTCCGCGGACGGTCAACGCGTGGTCGCCGGCAGCAAGGCCGTGCACGCCAACACGTTCGGCAACGGCGGACGCATCGATCTGCTCGACCTCGGCAACGAGGACTTCGCCCTGCGCACGGTTCCGCACGTGGGCGCCCTGTTGACCTTCGATCTGTACGGACAACCGAACAAGACCTCGATCCTGCTGCAGTCGCTCGCTGAAGCGCCGAATCCGACCGTTTTCCCCGGCGTCGGGACCTTGTACATCCGCCGCAACTCGATGGTGTTCCTGCCCCATGGCACGACGGACGGAACGGGTTTCGCAACCGGGACCCTGCAGCTGGGCTCGAGCCCAGCACTGATCGGAACCTCGCTCTACTACCAGGGCTACACGGTCGGGCCGCGCAAGCTCACTGGCGACTGGGTCAAGGCCACGATCCTGCCGTAGTCACCCGAGGCCTTCGCCAAATTCGTAGCTAGCCTCGACTGCGCCGCTTTCGACGCCCGCCCACGGGCGAACGCCGAGAGCAGCGGAGTCAGGGCCGGCTGCGTGCTTCCCCAGCCGGATGTCCGTTGCAGCGATGTTCCCCTCGAGGTGAAGATCGGCACATGAGCGATTATCAGGCGCGCATCGAGTGGCTGCGGAACGGGGCGGAATTCACGGACAACCGTTACAGCCGTGGGCATGTGCTGCGCTTCGATGGGGGGCTCTGCGTGCCGGGCTCGTCGTCCCCCAGCGTCGTTCCGCTGCCGATGTCGGTTGAGGCCGCGGTCGATCCCGAGGAAGCGTTCGTCGCGTCGCTCTCGAGCTGCCACATGCTGTGGTTTCTCTCGATCGCCG